>JBDHYE010000001.1:0-15599 GCA_039811245.1 Chitinophagaceae bacterium
AAATGGATTTCTTATTAATCCCCAAAAACTACATAAGACCAACAAAAGATAGCCTCATCTACCTTTTACATTTTTCTAAAAATACGGTACAAATCACAGATAGTATAAAAAACGAGATGATTGAAAGAATAAAACCTTTTATAGAAAAACCCAACCTTTCCATCTACATTAATAGCTATACCGATAATAGTGGCACACCCATATTAAACATTGAAAAATCTACCCAAAGGGCTAACGCAGTAGCCGATGCATTAAAAGCACTGAACTTAAGTACAGAGCAGTTATTTGTAAATGGCTATGGTGAGGAAAACCCAATAGCCCCCAATGATACAGAAGAAAACAAAGACCTCAATAGGCGCGTAGAACTCCTTGTAAAATGGAGCGATTAATTGCTATGCTCTAATGCGTAAGCACTTCTGTAATTGCAATGATATCTTCGGCAATTATTGCTTTTTGTTTAACAACTTCTGAGTAAGGGGTATAAACTATTTCTCCGTTAATAATACCAACCATTTCTTGTCTCCGCCCTTCCATCAAAGCCATTACCGCATTGTAACCTAAGCGGCTGGCTAATACCCTATCGGCATAAGTAGGAGAGCCACCACGCTGTATATGACCTAAGATACAAAGTCTAGCTCCAATATCAGGGAATTCTTTTTCTAAGAGATTTTTAACCTCTAGTCCACCACCAAAATCATCTCCTTCTGCCACAACAATAATATGTGTATTTTTCTTTCGTCGCTTTTCATCAGTTATTCGGTTGATGAGCTTTGGGATACTCGTTTTTAACTCTGGTATTAATATATCTTCAGCACCACAAGCGATACCACTGTTTAAAGCGATATAACCCGCATCTCTACCCATCACCTCTACCACAAAGATGAGACTATGAGAGTCGGCAGTATCTCTAATTTTATCAATAGCTTCCATTGCCGTATTCACAGCAGTATCAAAACCTATAGTAAAATCTGTACCTGCTAAATCTTTATCAATAGTACCGGGCAAACCCATTGAAGGAAATTGATATTCTTCAAAAAAAGCTTGAGCCCCTCTAAAAGTACCATCTCCGCCTATCAGTACTAGCGCATCAATATTATTTTTTTGGAGCTGCATAGCGGCTACATCTCTATATTTTTTCTCTTTAAAACGCATACTGCGCGCCGATTTTAAGATTGTACCCCCTCTTTGAATAATATTTGAAACATCGGTAGTTTTCATAGACCACAAATCACCATCAATCAATCCTTCATAACCTTTATTAATCCCCATCACCTCAATGCCATGATACAATGCAGTACGTACAATAGCTCTAATCGCGGCATTCATACCCGGACTATCACCACCAGAACATAAGAGCGCTAGTTTTTTCATATCTAAAAAATATTTCCTAAAATTAAAATTTCTTTTGCAAAACTTTGTTCTTTTCTCTTAAAACAAACTTAATATGCTCAATTAATTAAGACTATTTTTGTGAGTATCTTAAGAATGATTATTCTTGTATCATAAAATTTCAAAATATCCATGGATTATATAGAAGTTACAAGTAATGAAAATAAAATTCAGAACTTGATTCATGAAATTAGCAGTGTAATAAGAGGTAAAAAAGACCAAATAGAAAAAGTGATTTGTTGTGTATTAGCGGGTGGTCATATCCTTATAGAAGACAACCCCGGCACTGGTAAGACACTATTAGCCCGTAGCTTAGCCCATGCGATATCGGGCAATAAAGATGGACAAAGTGTGCAATTCAAACGGGTACAATTTACCCCTGACCTGCTCCCAATGGATCTTTTAGGGACACATATCTATGATGAAGCACATCATGAATTTATTTTTAAAAAAGGGCCACTATTTTGTAATGTATTATTAGCAGATGAAATAAACCGTGCCTCGCCTAAAGTGCAAAGTGCGCTATTAGAAGCTATGGCAGAAAATCAAATTAGTATAGGCGACAAAACCTATATACTTGAACATTTTTTCTTTACCATAGCTACCCAAAACCCAATTGATATGGAAGGTACTTATCCGCTGCCTTCCGCACAGTTAGACCGATTCTATATGAAAATTTATTTTGGCTATGTAGATGAGGCTTCAGAATTGGAAATTTATGAAAACTATACCCAGATTCATAAAAATCTGAACACAATAAATCAAGTACTCTCATTAGAAGAGCTTAACAACCTAAAAGCCGCTGCCGAAGCGGTTTATATCCACCCCGAACTTATTAAAAGTATCAATACCCTTATACGTAGTACCCGTAGCCACCCTGATATCCGTTTAGGCGCTTCTACCCGTAGCGGTATTGCTTTAATTAAATGTCTAAAAGCATTCGCTTTAATTAAAAATCGCAACTATGTCATTGAAGATGATCTAGCACAAATCGCACAAGTAGTATTAGATCATAGGCTGATTTATAAAAATAAAGAAGGTCAAACTAAAGCTTTAAATCAACTGCTACAAACAGAATTGAAACGACTCTCTCAACTGAAAATTCAATAATATTCTACTTGCACCAGAATCAACATAAAGTACTATTCCTTTCGATACTGTTGTACTTATTTCTTATAATCGGTACAGCACCCTCAACCTTTGCACAATCTAAAGCAAAGACGAATGCAGCGTTAAGAGAAAAAATAGAACTCAAAAGAAATGGCAGTGACCCCGCAGATAAAAATGCCATGACAAATGCCAAAGAATTTATCAGAATAGACAGTACTTATTATGTAGGATGGTATTACGAAGGATTTTATAAATATCTCCATGCAGAAGATTATCGGGGATATCATAATGCTATTGCCCCTTTAGAGCGTGCTTTATATCTTTTAGAAAGAGATTATGCAACAGAATTGCGCACGCGTAGTAGTGATTTATTAGTTTATTATCCTGTGTACAATTACCAAGTAACTTATAGCAGAATAGGTGCTGCTTTAAGAGAGTGTTATGCCAACTGTGATATGCCAGACAAAGTAGTACAGTTAATGCGCAGAACGATTCATTGGAAATTTCAACGAGATTACTATTTAGACCCTTATAACTACTTAGCCTGGATTAGTCATCGCTATCGCAGCTTTAATACAAAACAATATTCTTTTTTGGCAGGCACTATTGACCAAAATGAGCAACAAGCAATGCGCTATCTTGACACTGCATTATATACTATTTCAAAAAACGAGAGATACAATCAAAATATTTTCAGACCTGGTTATGTTTGGCAAGACCGCTTAGGAGTCTATCACTATAAATGTATTCTGTTTAGTTATAATTTCATGATAGATTCTGCACAATTCTATTATGACATAATGAAAGATCAAGGTGCACTACCCCATAATAATTATGCTAATTTTAAAAGTATCTGTGGTGATTTTGAAACCGCCGAAAAAGAATATAGAAAAGCGGCTACCATAGAAAGTGGTGATAAAAGATTACAAGAATGGGTTTATTTTTTAAGTATCCTACAAACAGCAAAAGCACAACCCAAAGAAGCCCTTGAGCTCTGTAAAGAACAGATAAAAATTAATGGTTCCAGCCCTGGATATGGTTGGTATCAAATAGCTTTGGCAAGGGCTTATAGCTATGCCGGTCAATTGAAAGCCGCTCAAAAAGCCCTCAAAAAAGCAGAAAATTTCAAAGAACTGCATATTGGAACAACACTGGGTCAAAGTCAATACGATTTTAGTATCCAACTCCAAAAACTTATCCAATTAGAACAAAGCATAGCACAAATAAAATTTGAACAGACCAACTGGTGGTATCAAAGCAAAAGTCTTTCGTTATTAGCACAATACCAGGCAGAAAAACTGATGTTACAATATTTTATTAGCAATCAATTAGCTCAAAACCCAGAACGAGAGCGGGTGATCTACACATTATTCAGTACAGAAAATACCGTTTGCTGGGACGAAATTTGGCCTTTAATCAAAGATTTTAGTAGTAATTATTTTATCAAAAAATGGGAACAACAAGTCAAAAAAGACCCTAGAAAAGCCATTCATAAATACTTTAAACTCTTTATAGCAAAGCTTTATATCAAACAAGAAAAGTATCAACAGACTAAAACACTACTTACAAATATCCTTAAAGACCCTATGCTCAACCGCTCTTATGAGCAACTATTTATTGCAAGATGTTATGAAGCCCTAGCAGACCTAGCGCATCAAGAAGATAAAGAATTAGAACGTAGCCAATACACCCTCAAACTCTACGACACATACCCTCAGTTAATACCTTTTGGAGCACATAAAATGGCGTGTCTAGGGCATTTTGGCACAAATACCCAAGAACTTAAAGAGGCTTTAGCACATTATAACCTACAATGGTTGACCGCAAAAGAAAAGGCTACAAAAGCCCATTTACAGCTCTTTGTAGAGATTCAAAAAACAAAAGAAAAATCGATAGCGATAATTAAAATCATAAAACCCAATGGTCAAATTTTAACGACCAATGAAAAAATACATTTTACCAAAATACCCGAGCTGGCTAAAACCATAGCCTATAAACTTTATCAGATTGATGTGAATGGGTAAAATTTTAATTCTTAAAATATAACCCTAAAAAAATAGGTTAAAGATTACTTAGAGTTGAATTGAATTTCTGAATTAAAAAGATTGTTTACCTGCTCTTCCACTAGAAACAATTCCAATTCTTTCTTATTGTTGAAACCACTAATTTTTTGTTTATATTTAGCTACAGTTTGGAGATTTTCAATTTCCAATTTTCTATTCTTACTTATTTGCAAAAACTCCTCTTCTTGGTCAATACCGAGAAATCTTCTGTTTGCCAAATTAGCTGCAATTCCTGTTGTTGAACTTCCTGTAAATGGGTCTAAAATCCAAACATTGGGCTTTGTCGAAGCCAAGATTAATCTTGTTAAAACTGAAAGTGGTTTTTGTGTGGGGTGTTTACCACAAGATTTTTCCCAAGGAGCAATGGCTGGTAATTTCCAAACATCTTTCATTTGCTTGTCTCCATTCAGTTGCTTCATTAGTTCATAGTTGAAATAATGCGGAACTTTTTCGCTTTTCCTTGCCCAAATTATTTGTTCAGTCGAATAGGTAAAATACCTACACGAAAAATTTGGCGGTGGATTTGTCTTTTCCCAAGTAATGATGTTGAGAATTTTAAAACCCAATTCAGTTAAAATTTGTCCGACCGAAAAAATGTTGTGCATTGTTCCGCTGATCCAAATCGTTGCCTCATCTTTCATTTTATCACGAACCAAAGAAAGCCATTTTCTATTGAAATTGTTTATAAATTCAAATCCTTCTGACTTGTCCCATTTTCCTTTATTTACACTAACAATCTCACCACTTTGAATGGACAATCCATTGTTTGATAAGAAATAAGGCGGATCAGCAAAAACCATATCAAACTTGTGCTCAAATTTAGGCAATAACTCCATCGTATCTCCTTGAAGAAGATAGAAGTTTATTCAGAATATTCTTCAATTTCGGTTGTTACATAATCATCACTATCCAAAACAATTTCTTCTTTACGATACATTTCTTTTACTTTTGAAATAGCTTCTTCTTTATTTGTAGCTTCAATTTCAATTATTTTTGATAAAAACTCCTGAATTTCAATTTTAAATATTTCCATAATTTATCTTTTTATATTTACCACGACCGACAAATTCAATAATTCCTTTATCTCTTAAAAGTTGAAGTTGTTGTCTGATTTTGTCTTTGATAAAATTATTGTTTGGATATTTAATTTTTAGTTTTTGCTCAAATTTGTAAATTTCATCAAGTGTAAATGTTTCTTTTTTTATTAAATCGACACAAATCATCACATCTAATATCCAACCTTTTGCATCTTTACTTTTGGTTCTTAAAAAAAGTGTTTTGTTGAAAGTTTCTTTTACAAACTCTTGATTAATAGTTTGAGCGTTTTTAATCAAAAATATTTTTCCTGCATCTGCAACTTTTGAAATATCAATGTTACAACCAATCCAACCTGCTCTTCTTGCGGTTTCTGACAGTGGTGGACGCTTTATTATTATTTCGGGTGTGAAAAACTGTTTTGGAATTATGAGAAAATCATTTACAGTCCATTGCTTCGTATATGTTAAAAAGAAAAAATTTGGATTATTTTCAGATTTTATACGCTCAATCATTGTTGAATAAGCTCCGTCAGCAATTGTGTTTGAAAGTTTTCCGTTTTTGCTTTTCAATTCAAATTCTTTGCTACATTTTTTACAATAAAAATCAGCAACAGGACGATTGTTTTCAAATTCATTTAAAGGTAAATCGCCACAACTTGGACAGTATGAATTATTTAAAACCCAATTTTCGGTTAAAAGTCTTGCTATTTGAGAATTACTTGTATATCCCTCCACTAAATTTGTATTAAATGCTAAATTCATTTTAAGCAGCCAATTGCGTTAGGGATTGAAATGGAAATCCTTTTTGTGAGGAACGAACAAAAAGATTGGAACGGAAAGCCCGACCCGATAGGGGAACGCCCAAATAAAACTTTTCGGGATTTGCATTAATACTTCGCTTCGCTTCTACATGCTGAATATTGAAATCAGAATATAAGTCGTCAAAGAAATTATCATTTTCATTTTTGCCTTTCACATCAGAATTACTTAAAATCCAAAAATGGTTTAAAAGATTAAGATGTTGACAAAAATCTTTTAAACGAATTTGCTCATTGTCATTAAATTCATCTTTAGCGTAAGAATTGAAACTCGAAGTTTCGCTCAATGGTTTATAGGGTGGGTCAAAATAAAACAATGAATTATTTTCGGCATAATCCAAAGTCTGTTCAAAATCTCCACATAAAATTTCAACTTTTTGCAAAGCGTTACTTACCGCTAAAATATTTTCTTTGTCGCAAATGGTTGGTTTTTTATATCCACCCATGGGAACATTGTATTCATTTTTTCTGTTCACTCTGTACAATCCATTGAAGCAAGTGCGATTTAAAAAAATAAATAAAGCTGCTTGAGTTGTTTTTTCTTCTTTCCTTGTATTGTATAAAGCTCTTTTCTGATAGTAATAAAGTTTTTTATTATCTTCATTTCCTTCCAAAGTATGAAATTCATTTTGTAGGATTTCAAGTATTGAAATAAGCTCTTTAGGATTTGAAGTTATTGTTTGGTATGTGTTTATTAAGTCCTCATTTATATCGTTGATAACTGCCTTTTTCATATTTGGAAAGTTATTTAACATCCAAAACAAAACCGCACCACTACCAACAAATGGCTCAATATAGGTAAACTGTTTACTTAATATTTCTTCTGGCAAGACCTTTTCAATCTCTTGAATTAATTGTGTTTTACCTCCTGCCCATTTCAAAAAGGGTTTTGCATTTACAATACTAATCATTTTCAATTCAACAATATTCTTTAGGCTAAGGTAATCTAAAACAGCTTAATTTGAGTACTCGCGTATAAAAAAAGACTGCCTGATTGAGGGGCAGTCTAAGTGATGTTGTAAGGAGTAAAATTAGTCTATTTATTTTTGCAAAGTAACTTCTACTTGGATATTGGCTGTACCAGTAATGCTTTTAGTTGTAGCTCTTCTAAAATTACCATAAATTCTATAACGCACGCTATCATCTTTATAATAGGCGGCTAGATTAGGGTCAAAATAACCGGGCATTTCTAAACGGTAAGCATTAGTATCAACAATATCTGTAAAAACAGCCATACGGGTGATATTGTCATTTGCACCAGAAGTGATACCAATGTTTACGGTATGAAGGTTTCTAAAATTGTTTAAACTATCGCCATTAGTGATGTTTAAAATACAAGATTTTAATTTCACAGTACGGATATCGCTGGTGTCAAACTGGCCATAGCTTTTCACAAAACTATCCATATTCATTTTATAATAAAATGAGGTGATGCTATCGTTATCGCCATTGCTTAATTGAATTGGCATTGTGATAGACATATTGTTATGTATTAATGACACCTTTTTCTCACTGGCATTTTTAGTGCCTTTAGTGCAGGCAGTAAACAGTAGGGCACAACCTAATACACTCAAGCCTAATTGTACAAAGGGACGGCTAAATTTCTTCATAAAATAGTGATTCAAATTTCTTTTTTTAAAACCCAATTGCTTCAAAGTTAATAATGTAATGCAATTTTCAAAAGCAAATGTCAAAAAAAATATAAAAAGCTTTAGAAAATAGGCTTAGGAATGCTTGTAAAATGCAGCATATCAGTGCAAATTAAATCATCTACAAGTACATTTTGATGTGCTAAAATCTCATTAAAATCTATGATAACATTTTAATTCTCTATCTGTTTAAAAGGATTAAGAATAATGAATGATATAAAAGTATGGGCTTGATGCGCTACCTTTGGATTTATGAAAATAGGTATTGTGTGTTATCCTACCTTTGGTGGTAGCGGCGTGCTGGCTACAGAATTAGGAATGGCACTTTCTGAAAAAGGGCATGAAGTGCATTTTATTACTTATCAACAACCTGTCCGTTTACATTTTCACCCTAATGTATATTATCACGAAGTAACAGTACCCTCCTATCCACTTTTTGATTTTGCTCCTTATGAAACAGTGCTCACTAGCACTATGGTAGATGTCATTATCAATAACCAATTGGATATCCTCCATGTGCATTATGCCATACCTCATGCTTCGGCAGCGTATTTTGCGATGCAAATTTTAAAAAAGAGTCAAAGAGATATCCCTTTTATTACTACGCTACACGGTACAGATATCACCTTAGTGGGTAAAGACCCTAAATATATGCCTGTGGTTACTTTTTCAATGAATGAATCCTCTGCAATTACAGCGGTTTCTGAAAACTTAAAATCAGAAACTATGAAGCATTTTGCTATTGAAAAAGAAATCCATGTAATTACCAATTTTGTAGATACCAATCGTTTTCAACATAGTGATAAAGGGCATTTTAAAAAAATGCTAGCGCCTTTAGGAGAGCGGATATTAGCACATGTATCCAATTTTAGAAAAGTAAAACGTGTAGAAGATGTGATTAAAATGTTTGCCAAAGTACAAGCTAAGATCCCTTCAAAACTCTTAATGATAGGCGATGGTCCCGAAAGACAAAATGCAGAAGAATTAGCACGCTGTTTGGGGGTATGTAATGAAGTACGTTTTTTAGGAAAACAAGAACAGGTAGATGAGATCTTGAGTATAACCGACCTTTTCGTATTGCCTTCAGAATATGAAAGTTTTGGATTGGCAGCCCTCGAAGCTATGGCTTGTGGGGTACCGGTAATCTCAACAAATACTGGTGGACTTCCGGAAATAAATGTACCCGGCAAAACTGGTTATCTAGCCAATGTAGGCGATACCAATCAAATGGCAGAAGATGCTATTGCGATATTGAAAGATGATGCAACCCTGCAAGAATTTAAACATAATGCTCTAGCACATACACAGCAATTTGAACGAGATAGAATAGTACCACTTTACGAAACGCTTTACAAGGACACTATTGACAATTATAAAAAGAGCAAAATCTAATATGATTTTGCTCTTTTGGTACAATTTGAAAAATGTTAAAATTAAAGTAAGGTTTTAAGCGTTGTCACTACCTGATCTACTTCTTCACGAGTGTTGTGCTTACTAAAAGAAAAACGGATGGGTACTTTAGTAGTGGCACAATTATGATTTAGTGCATGAATCACATGGCTTACGCTATTACTACCGCTACTACAAGCACTACCTCCACTTACACATATCCCTGCCATATCTAGGTTAAAGAGTAACATTTCACTTTTTTCTGTTTTAGGAAATGATACATTAAGTACGGTATATAAACAGTTGCCAAGCGTATCGCCGTTAAACGTAACACTGGGTATCTCTTTTTGGAGTAACTCATACATGTATGTTTTTAATGCTAAAATTTTAGCACTATCCTCATTATACTTTTGAGTGGCTAGTTCTAAGGCTTTGGCTATGCCTACAATACCGTATAGATTTTCTGTTCCAGCACGCATATTGCGCTCTTGAGAGCCGCCAAGTAACATTGGTTGTATCTGTATCTCTTGATTAATATAGAGCAGCCCAACCCCTTTAGGACCGTGAAATTTGTGCCCTGCTGCACTTGCGAAATGCACTTTTAAATCGGACAATGCGATAGGGTAATGTCCAATAGTTTGTACCATATCACAATGAAAAATAGCATTGTACTGCTCGCATAAATCCCCTACCCTTACTACATCTAGCAAGTTGCCTATCTCATTATTGGCATGCATTAGGCTTACTAAGCTTTTACCCTTATGATTTTGCAACAAGACTTCAAGATGTTCAAGATCTAAATGGCCATTTTCTTTTAATTGTACATAAACTAAGGGGATATTTTTCTCTTTAGATAGATGCTCTACACAATGCATGGTAGCATGGTGCTCAATAGGAGAACTTATGATTTGTGTGCAATGTAAATCTCTTATGGCAGCTAATGTGGCTGTGTTTGTACTTTCGGTACCTCCTGAGGTAAAAAAGATTTCGGCGGGTTTGGCTTTTAATATTTTGGCAATGGTCTTACGGGCACTTTCTACAGCCATTTTGGTTTCTCTACCATAAGAGTAAACAGAAGATGGATTGCCAAATTTTTCGGTCAAATAGGGCATCATAGCTTCTAATACATTAGCGTCTAAAGCTGTAGTGGCGGCATTGTCAAAATATATTCTATTCATGTTTTACTACTATCTTAGAAAGGGAATCCTTTCAATATTTAAAAATGCAAAATTAGCAGTTCCATTTAAAATGACACTAAAAAAAACAAAAAAAGCTGAAATGTTATAAAGAATAACATTTCAGCTTTGTATCTACATTTTATATTGCTTTAAAATAAAGATTTGAATTTAGCATATCCTGCAATATCTTCATCAGTGGTAATAAAGGCATTACAAGCGCCCTCTTTAGCATGTTTTTCAATATCGGCTACTCTATTATCGGGGTTGGGGTGTGTGCTTAAAAATTGGGGAGGGTTAGCACTCCCTTCATTAATTATTTTTTGAAAAAATTGTGCAGCGCCGTCTGCATGATATTTAGTAGGGCATAAATATTTTACAGAGTATTCATCGGCTTGACTCTCATCACTTCGGCTAAACTGTAAGCTTACTAACTGGCTACCTATTTGAGATAATAAGCCTTGATTTTTACCCAATACAACATCTAGTAAGGTTTGTACACCATATTGTTTTGTAAGTTGAGTTGTGCTGTGTCGCATATCCGCATGAGCCATTTCGTGCCCCATAACGCCTGCCAAAGCAGATTTAGAGTCTAAGTATTTGATCAAGCCTGTATAAACATAAATATAACCACCGGGTGTACAAAATGCGTTGAGCACATCGTCTTTATCAATAATTTTGACTTCCCAAATAAAGTCATCTTTATGTTTTACGTTGCCACTTGCTAATATTTCATTGCGAATCGCATTAATATAATTATATGCTTCAGTATGAGTGCTAGGGTCTAAAATTGGGAATTGTGATGGGTCTGCCTCGATCTGTCCTTTAGTTTGCAAACCTAA
This sequence comes from Chitinophagaceae bacterium, assembly GCA_039811245.1. Taxonomy (GTDB): domain Bacteria; phylum Bacteroidota; class Bacteroidia; order Chitinophagales; family Chitinophagaceae; genus Rurimicrobium. Next base: position 11,473 of record JBDHYE010000001.1, read on the forward strand.
TTGTTTATCATCTTCTAAAGAAAACACATTTAAGCCGCCTCCGTTTTTACCGCAACCAGCAAAAAACAAAGTACTACTGCAAATGCCTAATAAGAGCAAATTTTTAATTTTCAGGTTCATAAAATATTTTAAATTATTAATTTTTACAAAGGTAATTTTTTATAAAAAAAGTACAAGTATTCTGACTAGATTTTCTGAATGTAAGTTGAAGTAAAACTGACCCCTATTTATGAATAGGAACTAAGCTCAATTTATATTCTTTTAAGCTGATCATTTTTTGATTTTCTACATCCCAAATTTTCAATCTAAAACAAGCTTTAATATCTTTTAAAGCTAATGTGGTTACTGGAGATTGTTGAAGTTCTTTGAAATGGCTAAATACTTCTGGCAATCTGTAAAAGGGTATTCTAGCATTCAAATGATGTATATGGTGATAACCAATATTGCCCGAAAACCAAGCCATAAGTTTACTCGTTTTAAGATAGCTGCTACTTTCTAAAGCGGCTTTTTCATAGGTCCAATCTTCATTGCTATTAAATACTACTCCAGGGAAATTATGTTGGGCATAAAATAAGTAAGAACCAATAGCACAAGTAAAAATAAATGGCAGCAGCACTACAAATAAATAGGCTTGAAAATCTATTAGCCAAAACACACAAAGCGACCAAGCCAAATGTAGTATTAGAGCCACTAAAGAATCCCAATGCCTACGGGGAGAACTTAAAAAGGAAGAAACGCACATTCCGAAAATAAATATGCTAGCATAACCTAACAAAATAGTAATTGGGTGTCTATTGGCTAAATACGCGAAGCGTTCACCCTTTGACATTGAAGCAAATTTCTTCTTAGTGGCAATGGGATAAGAGCCAATACTAGCGCTAAAAATTTTAGAATTGTTTTTATGATGGTAATCGTGTGAGCGTTTCCAAATGCTTGAAGGTGTAAGCATATACAAGCCGTAACCTTTCATGATAATTTTTGCCAAAAGAGAATTTTGTAAGATCGCATGATGTTCATAATCATGATAAATAATAAAGATACGCATCATCAGCAGTGCCATTAGTAAGCTTCCAGCTAATCTGATAGGTACATATACTCCAAAAAGGCTTATTAAAAAGCCTAGTGCAAATACGGCAATACTTGTCCATAAAAGCCACCAGCTTCGCGATCGTTGTTCTTTAGCAAAAGGCTTAGTAGCCTTAATAAGTTCTTTCCCCTTTAACATTACAAAACTATAAAGGTTGTAAAAGTAAGCTATTAAACGCAATATAAAACTTAAAATTATGGTCTTTTATATTTCCATCTTTTATGTGTCCACAGCCAAGTATAGGGCTCTTGAATAATATCGTTTTCTAACAACTGTAAATGTGCTTTGGTCAGGCTACCCTCTTCTTGATAAAGATTAGGGTCTAAAACCTGATCTTTTTTAATAACCACTTGGTAAACCCCTCTTTTAACACACTTTACAGAAACATATAGCACTTTTAAATTAAGCTTTAAAGCTATTTTTTCAGTACCTAAAAAAACTGGAGTATCTTGATGTAAAAAATCAGCCCAATAGGCATGTTGTGGTTGGGGGGTCTGGTCGGCTATAAATGCAGTAGCATTAAGTGTAATGCGTTGTTCAAGCATTTTTCTAAGTGTATCTTTCATAGGGATTAAACCTACGCCAAAACGACTACGCATACGATACATTAATTGATCAAAATAGTGGTTTTCTAAAGGGTGATATATGACAAATAATTTTTGTTGGGCTTGCAGTGCAAAAGCATTTCCTGCCCACTCCCAATTTCCCTTATGCCCTAAAACCAAAATTACATTCTCTTTATTTCTAGCATATTCATTTAATAACTTTAAAGCTTCATCTGTCAATGAGCAATGTTTGAGCATTGCATTCTTTGAAATGGTTAACGTTTTAAAGGTTTCTAAAACCAAATCGCAGAAATAACGGTAAAACTTTTTTTGGATTTGAACTAACTCTTGTTCCGTTTTGTTTGGAAATGATTTTTTTAAATTGTCAAAAACTACTTTTTTGCGATAGCCGATGAGATAGTAAAGTAATAAAAAGCATAAGTCTGAAAATGCATATAACAAAGTAAAGGGCATCAATGAAATGCCGTAAATAAACAGAAGACTGATATAATAAGCTAATGCTTTAATAGCTGTACGTTTTTAATAAAAATAGAAAGCTAAAATAATAACATTTTTAAGAACTCGAAAAAACAATTCATGTTACTTAAAACTACAAGCTGTTGTAATGTTTTAATAATTGTGAGTTCAGTAGTTTAGGGTCAAATGTTTGAAGTGCATAATCATAGCCCTTTTGGGTCATAAGCTTCGTATCAATAGTCTCTGCAACAAACTGAAGCAAAATATCAGCAAGTGCTGCACTATTGTGAGGGTCAATATAGATGCTATTGATGCCACCAGCTTCTGGCAATGATGATGTCTTTGCTGCTATTACAGGGCATTTTGAGAGCAATGCCTCGGCCAATGGCAAACCAAAACCCTCATAAAGGGAGGGGTAAATTAATGCAGTAGCCAACTGATAAAAGGCTTGTAACTCGCTATTTTGCTCTAAATTATGCAGCCATCTTAAGGAGTCTGTCAAACCTTTTTCTTGTGCGTAAGCTTTGCATTTTTTTTCATAAGCAGTACCCTTTCCTACCACTACGATTGGCACAGACCTGAGTTTAGCCTGATGTGCATAAGCTTCTAAGAGTAGCATTAGATTTTTGCGCTCTACAATACTCCCTACATAGAGAAAAAACCGCTCTGGTAGTTGATATTTTTGACGCACAATATTTAATAAATTTACATCTTGTAATTGGTAAAAAATAGGATTACATGCTTGATAAATGACTTCAATTTTTGACGCTTCAACACCATAAAACTTAACTAGGTCTTGTTTTGTTTGCTGACTTATTGCGATTACTTTTTGAGCATTTTGAGCAGCATAATAAAACTTTTTATCGTACACCAATCTTTCTGAAAAACTATAGGTTTTAGGGTATATCTTAAAAATCAAATCGTGTATGGTAACGGTACTGGCAATGTGCTGCTTTTGAAGCCCAATGGGTATTTCATTGCTCAAACCATGATAGCAATCTATTTTATGAGCCTTTAAGTCTTTTACGATTCCTTGGCTACGCCAAAAGCTTTTCGAAACACCGTGCCCATAATGTACCTCTAATGAGTTGGCTGCTACAAAAGGAAATTCCTTAGCACTTTTGTTGGGGCTATATAAATGCAACTCCGGCATTGCTGCACCGCTGTATTGAAGTAGATTTTGCACCAAAGTACAGCTATAATTACCTAGCCCTGTAGTATTAAAAAACAATCTTTTGGCATCTAATGCAAGCTTCATCTTGCAATATTAATAAAGCTTTTCGAAATAAATTTATTCTACAATAAAAGCACTAACTAAAATCAAATAGGATCAACCATTTTATAAAAAATGATCTTGCTTAAACAATGTCAAACTATCCATTCCAAATCAATAAACCCGTTCAAGAAAAATTATCTTGAACGGGTTTATGAAGCATCGTTAAAAGATTCTATTAAATACTACTCAACGATAAGTTTTAAATTATTAGTGCTTTCATTTTGAATTAAACTCACAATATAAATACCAGCTGCTGGAAACACAGCACGATCAATATTATGCATCACAAAAGTATGCGGTTGAAAGTGTAAGCTTTCAGTATAGATGGTCTTACCGGTTAAATCTCTGATAAGAAGTTGAGCACTGTTATTTTGAACACTGGTAAAACATAATTTAGAGCTGCCTTGAGTAGGATTGGGTACAATATCAATAGCGGTTTTATTTTGAGCTACTTCATTGATACCGGTAGTCCAAGGACTGATCGAGAAATTATCTAAATAGAAATTATTACCTCCCTCTGATGGCCAAAAACGAAAACGTAAAAAACTTTTGCTGCTACGCATTGCTGCTGGTACAGGAATGGTTTGTGCTTTCCATTGACTCGTATTGGTAGGGGCAAACTCTGTACCCATAGCTGTATTGTTGATGATTTGACTACCTTTAAGTACCGTTAAACGTTGCCAAGTATCACCACAATTATTACTGATAAAAATCTCTAAAGAGTCTTGACTACCGCTACTAG
>JBDHYE010000002.1:0-15314 GCA_039811245.1 Chitinophagaceae bacterium
CGTGGATACCTAATCTGCTCGCATCAACATATTCAAAAGATTTAAGATAATCTACTCCTTTTAATTGATCGAGCAGCTCTACAGTACCTAATTGATGCCAAGTGGCTTGTTCAAATTTAAGTCCTCTATTGCTACTACCTCTACCGTCCATTGTGAATACGATGTACCCTTTTTGGGTTAAATAATCATACCAAAGATTACCTGTTTCAGGGAAACTATTTTTTAATAATTGAACATTAGGACCGTTATATAAATAAACAATTACGGGGTATTTCTTTTTAGGATTAAATGATGCTGGCAGTATTAATTTTGAATATAATAATGTGCCATCATCAGCAGTCAGGGTGATATTTTTAGTAATTGGTTTTTCATATTCTTCTAGTGGGTTTTTAGATGATAGTATAATTTTCGACCACTTAGCATCAGTATGTCTTATCACACTATTTTTAGGCACTTGAGCATTGCTATACACATCAAATAAGTAAGTACCGGTACTGTTGGCGATACAGTTATGGTAGCCTTCCTCAAAATCAATTCTTCTCAAATCACCATTAGTCCAATTTACAGCATAACTGTGTTTTTCCATTGGAGATTCTTTAGAAGAGGTAATTATTATCTCTTTTGTTTTGGCATTAAGTGCTAATATTTCATTCACTAGCCATTGCCCTTTTGTGAGTTGTCTTACTAATTTCCCATTGGTTTGATATAAATACAAGTGCATAAATCCATCTCTTTGACTCCACCATATAAATTCTGTGTTAGAGCCTGGTAAAAAAGTTAGCCCATGTTGTGGTTGTACATATTTAGGGTCATACTCTTCTAATATTGTACGTATTTTGTTACCACTTTGCACATCGTATTGGTTAAGTTGAAGGTGGTTTTGCGCTCTATTAAGTAAGGCAATGAAGACACTTTTCTCATCAGGCGACCATGATACACAAGTGAGATATTGGTCTAATGGTTTACCGGTTTTTATGGCAATAGATTTTTGGCTTTGAGGGTTATAAATCCATAATGAAACCTGATGCGAAGAATCACCAGCCATAGGATATTTAATATTATGATTTTGAGCGGGCATTGACAACCAATTAATGATTGGATAATCTTTCACCATGCGTTGATCCATTTTATAATAGGCTAATAAATTGCCTTTAGGCGAAAAAAAGATACCATGATCAATACCAAATTCATCTCTATGCACCGAATGACCATTAATAATATTAGGATCTTTATCAAAAGTTACTTGATGATCATTAAGGTATAAATTATTCTCTACGGTATAGGCATAGTGCTCAGTAAAAGGGCTTACATAAAGATTTTCCGCTCCTTTGGGCAATTCTTTTGAAATCCATCCACTTCGACCTTGGTAATTAGAATAAATTCTATTTGCCCATCTAAAGTATATTTGATCTTTGCTTAACCATTGTATTTGAGGGAATGATTTTAAACTGTCTTTACCAAACACACTATTGTTGAGTTGTCTAAGTGTAAGTGGAGTATCTGTTTTACCATTTGCAACATTGGTACAGATCCAAAATGAATCTTTTACTTGAAAAAAATTATTGGTCTCTGGTTGCCAAGAGGCTTGCTTGATACTCTCTGTAGCTAGATTAGTATAGAGTCCAAGTGTAGCCTCTTCAATGGTATAATGTTTTTTTTGTGCTAGAGTAGTGTTAGCCATTGTAAGCATACTCATAAGCCCAACAAAGCATAATGATGGTTTCATAAATATAAATTTGAATTCATTACTTAAAATTGCTGCTAAAGTAATTTTATTTTTAAACAATAATAAATCTAGCTTTCATTAAAGTTATATCTGCAAGCTATTTTTAATTTAACAACTCACAGTGGTAGCCTAAATCCAGCAACTGTTCTTCAAAATAACGTGATTCTATTAACTCTGAGGCAACGATTTTCAATACACAATCGGTATCATCTGTATCAACACTCCAATGCAAAACATGATCATTACTATTTAAGATATAGTGTATTGCAGCACTAGTAACATGAATATCAGTTTTAAAAAGTAAAATTTGAACTGCCATAATGTTAATCTTTATTGCAAAGAGAAATAATATTGTTACGAAAGTGAAACACATTTCGGCAAAACGGTTTAAAAATAGGTAAAATCATTTCTATAATCGGTAAAACAGATTATTCTAAAGCTTGTCAAAAAAGTTTATTTTTGCCACTATTTTAAATAAGTTATGAAAGTATTTATTGTAGGCGCTTCTGGCTTAGTAGGTCATAATTGTAAGAAGTATTTTACGGCTCAAGGTTGGGAAGTATTAGGGTCGTATTTTTCATACCCGGTACAAGACACGGTTTATTTTAACACCCTTGATTTAAACCAGAAAGAGAATTTTGATATTATTAGCTGGAAACCAGATGTGATAGTGCATTGTGGGGCTTTAACCCATGTGGATTATTGCGAAACTCATGAAGAAGAGAGTTATCAAAAAACAGTACAAAGCACCCTAAACCTTATTAGCATAGCTAAACAATGTAATGCTAAAATGGTTTACATTTCTACCGACTATGTTTTTGATGGTGCAGATGGCCCTTATACAGAAGATGCGCCACTAAACCCATTAAGTATATATGCAAAACACAAACTTGAGGCAGAGCAAAGTGTTATAAATTTCAACTCAAACAATTTAGTTTTAAGAGTGACCAATATTTACGGTGAAGAAGAAAGAGGAAAAAACTTTATTGCTCGTATCATTCAACAATGTAAGGAAGGTGTAAAACTGACCTTAAAATTGCCTTATGACCAATTCGCATCGCCTACTAATGCTAAAGATATTGCCGCAGCAATGTATTTATTGCTTAGAGATCAAAAAGGGGGTATCTACCATATCGGCAGTACCGATTATATGAATCGGGTTGCCCTAGCTTTGAGAGTGTTACAATATTTCCCAGAGGCAAAATATGATTTAATCCCAATGAGTACTGAGGCTTTGCAACAAGATGCCAAACGCCCATTAAAGGGAGGTTTTGTATGTACAAAATTCTGTAGTGAATATCCAGAATATCATTTTTCAAATGTTGATGATTTTCTAAAATCACAACTTGACAATAGCCATAAATAAGAGAAGAAGCGCTTTGTAAAATGTTACAATGTTATCCGGCATCGGCAGAAGATGCACTAGAGTTTGGGAAAATTAAGCAGCTATTAAGTGCTCAATGTAGAAGCGAAATTGCCAAAGCAAGAGTAAAACAATTAAAACCTTATAGCAAGCTAGAAGCCATAGAGAAAGCATTATTTCAAGTAGAAGAGTTTAAGAACATTCTTCAAAGTGCTAACCATTTTCCATTAGATTTTACTCAAAATGCAGAAAAAGAAATCCAACTATTGCAGCTGGAAGGAGCTAGACTAAGTGGCCAACAATTAAGGTGTATAAGAGATTTAGCCAATTGTATGGGCTCTATTCTTAAATGGCAAAAACAAAACCTTAATCTATACCCTTATATCAACACTTTGACCGATAAAATTATTTTTGAACAAAAGATTGTTGATATTATTGAAAAAGTAATTGATGAAAATGGTCAAGTAAAAGATCAGGCTTCAAAAAATCTCATTCAAATACGTCTTGAGTTAATAGATCAAAGGAATCAACTTAGAAAAACCTTTGAAACAATCTTAAGAAAATATGCTAAACAAGGCTATTTGGCAGACATTGCTGAAGGCTATATCAACAACCGAAGAACCTTAGCCATATTAGCAGAACACAAACGGATTATTAAAGGCATTTGGCATGGAGAGAGTGAATCACAAAGAATCATTTTTATAGAGCCAGAAGAAACCATTAGTCTTAATAACGAAATAGCCGCACTAGAAAGAGCAGAATATAAAGAGATTCAAAAAATCTTATTGGATTGCACAAATGACATTGCACCTTATCAAAACCAATTACATCTCTATTATCAATGTATTGGTTTATTAGAATTTATAAGAGCCAAAGCACTACTGGCTATTGAACTACAGGCTCATAAACCGATTTTGAACCCCCACCCTTCTTTACATTTAGTAAATGCCTACCACCCTTTACTTTGGCTGAGCCATCAACAGAAACAAAAGAAAATTGTACCCACCCAAGTAAGTTTAGATAAAAACACAAGAATATTAATCATTAGTGGTCCTAATGCCGGTGGAAAAACAGTAAGCATGAAAACCATCGGACTACTGCAAATGATGCTCCAGTCAGGCTTATTGGTTTCGGCTTCGCCACAATCTGAATTTGGCATATTTAAACAATTAATGATTCATATTGGTGACACCCAATCTATGGAGCATGAATTAAGTACTTATAGCGCACACCTACGCGATATGAAGTACTTTATGGATTTTGCCAATGGTAAAACTTTGTTTTTTATTGATGAGTTAGGAAGTGGTTCAGACCCTAATTTAGGAGGAGCCTTTGCCGAGGCTATTGTTGAAGAATTGCTTCGTAAAAATGCTTATGGTGTCATTACAACACATTACTTAAACTTAAAGGTAATGGCTTCTAAAAATAAAGGTATCGTAAATGCTGCCATGAACTTTGATGAAGAACACATGGAACCGTTATACCAATTAGTAATTGGCAAACCAGGGAGTAGCTATACCTTTGCTATAGCGCAAAGAAGTGGCTTAAGTCCACATATTATCCAAAGAGCAAAAGCATTGACCGATAGAGGGCATTTTAAACTTGATAAAATGCTTTTACAGACAGAGCAACAAGAAATCCAATTACAGCATAAAGTAGATGAACTCAACCAATTACTAAAAGAGAACTATCAATTAAAAAAAGAATGGGAGCATTTAAGCAATAAAGAGCGTTGGCGCCAACAACAAGAAACTCTAAAACTTCAAAATGAAATAAAAAAAGAAGAATTAGAATACTTGAGAGAGATGGAGCGTAATTTTAAACAAATCATAATAGATTGGAAGAAAAGTGAAAACAAAGCAGAAATCTTAAAACAAGCGGAGCTCGTTCTTTTTAAAAAGCGTCAAGTACAAATCAACCAAAGTGCTGCCAATAAAACCAATAAAGCTTATGAAACCATTGGTGGCACGGCTAAAGTGGGCGATTTAGTTCGCAATAAAATAAACTACCAAGTAGGCGTTCTAAGTGAAATAAAAGACAAATATGCCCTTGTTACCATAGGCAAACTTCCTTTTAAAGTTTCATTACAAGACTGGATAGTAGTACAGAAACGGAGCAAAGAGAAAGCGTCTAAAAAACATTAAGATGCTTGCTGTGCTTTATCTTTAAGCCATTTTTCTCTACCCTCTCCTTTAATCACATGACGCTCTGAATGATATGAGCTACGTACTAAAGGACCACTTTCTACAAAATCTAATCCCATTTCATAACCGGCATCTCTATATTCTGCAAATTCATCTGGATGTACAAAACGTACAACTTTCAAATGCTTAGGTGTAGGTTGTAAATATTGACCTAGTGTTACTACATCAACTTTATTATCTGCTAAATCTTGAAGGGTTTGTAATACCTCTTCTTTTTTCTCACCTAGCCCTAACATGATACCTGTTTTAGTACGCATACCGCCTTCTTTCAATCGGCGTAATACTTCTAAACTTCTGTGATATTTGGCCTGTATTCTTACTTGTCTTGTTAAACGTTCAACCGTTTCAACATTATGCGATACAACCTCTGGAGCTACATCTATTACATTTTGTAAGTTCTCCCATTGCCCTTTAAAATCGGGGATTAACGTTTCTAAAGTAGTATCTGGATTTAGGGCTCTTACTGCTTTAACTGTATTTGCCCAAATTATAGAACCACCGTCTTTCAAATCGTCTCTATCTACAGAGGTGATTACGGCATGTTTTACTTTCATTAAATGTATGGCCTCTGCTACACGTTGGGGTTCATCCCAATCTACTGCAAGAGGTCTGCCTGTAGCAACAGCACAAAAACCACAAGAGCGGGTACAAATATTGCCTAAAATCATAAAGGTAGCCGTACCAGCACCCCAACATTCGCCCATATTGGGGCAATTGCCACTTTCGCATATCGTATGGAGCTTATGTTGATCTACTAAACCCCTTACATGCTTATAACCCTCTCCAGTAGGTAATTTTACCCTTAACCAATTGGGTTTTTTAATCTTTTCACTTGAACTGTCCTCTGTTTTAGGAGGTATAGGATTAAGTATTTTAAGCTCTTCCATTTTCTCTAAATATTATTTGCAAAACTACTGCTAACGGCGTCTATTGCCAAATTGAAATCCTGCATAGACATTAAAAAAGTATTGTTGACTTTTTTGGTTTGCCATTAATTCAATTTTTGAAGTATATATTTCTGCAGTTGCTCCTGTTTCTATGGCTGTTACCCAAAATTTATTTTTTGAATAATCAAAATGTAAAGCGGTTTTGAGATGCAAGCCAGGAATAATTTTTGTTTCACCAATCCCTTTAATTAGTCCACTTGAACCTGTAATACGATAAGTATTCAAGAAATATTCAGCATTCTCTGGGGTATATTTCATAGGTTTAAGCGCTCCCGCCCCATCATAGGCATTGATATAGTAGGGTTTTAATAAGCCTATGGCTAGCCCTGCACCATTAACCCAATGCACCGAAACCGTTTTAGCAAAAGGCTTACCAGCAATCATTTTTCGATAGATATAGTTAAACTTTAAAGCATAAAAAGAATTGGTTTTAGCAAAAACATATTTTTTATCACTCTGTTTGTCTCTATCCCAGCCGTACATTCTCAATTCTTTAGGCGCATTTTTTTCAGAAAACTCAAATTGCCATAAACGGGTATCGTGCAAATTTTCAATACGCTTAGCATCTTGACCTATAGATTTTCCTGTTTCAAAAAAAACAGTATATCCGTCGCTGTTTAAACGCAATCCTACGCTACGCTCTTTAGTAATTGGTTTAGGTTTTTTAACCCTTGGTGTGTAGAGCGATGTAGTATTGGATATAGAATCAGTATGAGCATTTTGTTGTGCCAATACAGTAAAATTTGGTACAAATAAAAATAGTAGTATCGTTATAAAAACGTTTTTCATAAATAATGACTAACAAATAGGCATACGAAAGTAAAACTTATTTCTTAATCCTTATTCTTAAATTTTCAATTTTATTTAAATACAAAAAAGATAGTTTATACCTTAGCGCATTCTAAGTTTTAAAAATTAAAAATGATTTCTATAGCCATCATAAATGGACCTAACTTAAATTTACTAGGCATCAGAGAACCCGATATCTATGGCACACAAAATTTTGAAAATTATTTAGAACAATTAAGAACAAAATTTAGTGAAGTAGATATTATTTTTTTCCAAAGCAATATTGAGGGCGAAATTCTTAATTACATTCAACAATGTTATGCCTCTAAAATCAATGGCATCATACTTAATGCGGCGGCATATACACATACCAGCATTGCAATAGCAGATAGTTTAAGTGCCGTACAAATCCCTTGTATTGAAGTACATATCAGCAATGTTTTAGCCCGTGAAATGTATAGAAAAGAAAGTAAAATAAGTGAAAAATGTATAGGTAGCATTTCTGGATTAGGCTTAATGGGTTATCAATTAGCAATAGAGTACTTGTTGGAACATCTTAAAAATTAAGTATGCAGAATAAACCCAAAAATGTACTTTTTTTACTCCCCTACCCACTTCATAAAGCGCCCTCACAACGCTTTAGAGTTGAAAATTTATTATTTCTATTAGACGAAAATAAAATATCCTATCGTTTAGCACCCTTTATGGATTTAAACGTTTGGGATATCTTATATAAGAAAGGAAATATTCTAAGTAAAACTTGGAGTATTTTAAAAAGCTATCTTAAAAGAGCTTGGACAGTTTTGGTTGTTGCGCCTCAGTATTCATATATTCTTATACATAGAGAAGCTGCACCCATAGGACCTCCTATATTTGAATGGTATTTAAAAAAAGTACTAAAAAAGAAAATTATTTTTGATTTTGATGATGCTATCTGGATCCCCAATACTTCTCAAGAAAATAGTATTGCAGCACTAGTTAAGTCCTTTTGGAAAATAAAGTATATCTGCGCTTGGTCTTATAAAATAGCAGCCGGTAACCATTTCTTAGGAACATTTGCACAACAATCAGGTGCACAATCTATACATTTTATACCTACTGTTGTAAATACTGAAAACAGATATCAACAACTTAAAAAGACAAAACAAAATGACCTTGTAGTAGGCTGGACAGGCAGTCATTCAACTTTAAAGTTTTTAGATGCTATCTTACCTATAATTGAACAGTTACAAGAAGAAATTGATTTTACCTTCTTAGTCATAGCAGACAAACAACCCGATTTTAAATTAAAGAAATGGGAATTTGTAGCTTGGAACGAGCAGCGTGAAATAGAAGATTTATTAAAAATAGATATTGGGATAATGCCTTTGGTAGATGATGCTTGGAGTGAAGGCAAATGTGGTTTTAAGTTAATTCAATATTTATCATTAGGTATCCCAGCTATAGCCAATCCTGTAGGTGTTAATAAAGACATTATTGAGCATGGTATCAATGGCTATTTGGTACAAGAAAATGAAGATTGGAAAAAATATCTACGTATTTTATTAGAAGATGAAAACTTACGTGCTCAGTATGGTATCAAAGGGAGAGCTAAAATGGTAGCACATTATAGTATTAGTGCCATTAAAGACCGCTATTTAAGCCTATTTCAATAAAATCTTATTTCGTTAAGCGCATTTTATAAATTCTAAAAAAGAATTTCGAAAATGATATGGGTAGATAAGTCATAAAACTCACAATCTTTATGATTAAAGGTCTATAGTTCTCTATAACAAGTAAGCGTCGTCTTGAGATATATCTTTTACCCGATATAAGATAATAAATGGCTGCTCCCAAGTATTTTTTATTAAGGTAAGGAGGATAAATCTTATCTAGTTTATATTTCTTTACAAAATCTATGGTAATATCTTGTTGGAGTGCAAATTTCAATGAATTTTTCAAAGAATTTTTGTAGGAAGTTAAACGTATAGGTGCATCAGAATTGACTTTTACAATATGATGTTTAAAAGTTGGAATTTGAAATTTGGAACTAATGTAAAGCCAAGTGAGATGCTCGCAACCCACTCCTACTATTTCAGGGTAGTCTAAATATTTTAATTGGTGTTCTACAAACAATGAACGATTAATAACAGGTGTAAAATCACCCTTTAAGCTTTCATTCATAATGTCTTGAACATGGATCATTTTAAAATCTCCTTCAATAGAGCCTTTAGACGTAGCAAAAAAGAATACAGGGTATTGCTCAAAATGCTCAATTTTATGGATATTTTCAAATACATTATTTAGAGAATGTTCAAAAAATTCATCGTCATCATCTAGCATAATGACCCATTGTCCGGTTGCTAGATAAATACCTTCATTTCGGGCTTCTTGAGGACCACTATTTCTAATTAATCTTTTTAATACAATATTTTCCCACTTAAATTCTTCTAGATTTATTTGCTCTAATGAGCAATCATCAATCACTACAATTTCAAATTGAAAATCGGGCTCCGCTCTACGCAATACCGATCTAATGGCCCTATTGAGTAATAAAGGCCGATTATAGGTAGGAATTACAATAGATATACTAGTCAATTAAATTTTATTTTAAATGAATATAACCTAAATCAATAAGTTTTTTTTTAAATGCTTTAGCCTGCAAAGAAAATGATTTTTCTGTGATAAAACGATTTATTTCATTTTTAGAATGTAAAAATTCTTCACAATTTGGATTAAGATATTGTTTGATTTTAGTAGCCATTTCTAAATATGAATTACAAAATGTACCCACTTGGTAGTGATTTAATGTTTCAGCAAAATAATCATTTGGATATGCTAAAATCGTAATACCAAAATTTATGGCTTCAAACATGGCGCTACTTGCCCCTAGTTGGTATTGCTCATCATCATAAAAAAACAATGCAATATCCTGGTCTGTTAATAAGGTTTCAAATTCTTTTTGAGCAACAAATTGGTCTTCATAAAAGTTTTGAACGAATGGATTTTTTAAGGCTTTCATAGTATTAGAAAGTTTACCAATAGTGCAAAATTGAATTTCTCCTGCCTTAATTTCTTTTTCAAACAATTGAGCTATTGCATAAAAAGGTGCACCCTTTTGATCTAAATTTATAGCCCCAAATAAGCATACCTTTAAAGTCCCATTCCTAGTTTTATTAACAGATGGTGGATATTCAAATGGAAAAGGAATACTAAAAATTTTACTTTGATTTTGTGTAGGTAAAAAACTACAATTTCTTAAAATGGAATCTCCTAAAACTATGTATTTTGTATGATGCTTTGACCACAAAAAAGATAATTTTAGGCATTGAGCCAAAATGCGATCAATAAGCTTATTCCGTTTTTTAAGATACGCCAACTCGCCGTGAAGCACAATAATCTGCGCTGTATTTCTATAAAAAAGCGTGTGAACGATTTGCCTAAATAAGTGCCCAGTAGGAAATGCAGAGAACCAAATAATTAATTTTGCTTGTTTTTTCTTTGCTTCGCTAAATGCTTTTATAATTTGTTTCCACTCTCCAAAAATTTTATTTTTCCAACTAAATTGATTGGGTGGATTATAACAAGTATAATGGGTCCATTGTAGTAATGAAGATTGTGCTAAATCATGTTGTTGAAGCAGTTTAGCCTGTGCCTCTTCAAACTGTGCCAGGATAGATTCCTCTTCAAATGCATTTCTAATCAATTTGAAAAATGCACTATTAAACTGGATATGAGTGTCTTTAAAATGGCAGGCTTCAACGAGTAACAACATTTTCTTTTTGATTTAGAAGATTAAATTTTTGAAAAAATGTTTTTAAATCTAGTAAAAACCAAATGGCTAAAAAGGGATAATATTTATAACTGGGTTCATGTTTTTTAAGATACTTTAAAAAACTCTCTAAATAATATACCCGCATTAATGCACTTTGGTCTTTAAAACTAGCACCTTTAGAATGAACAATCTTGGGCCCCGGAATTATAAAGTTTTGAAATCCTAAATCTGTAAGTCGTTTTTGTAAATCACATTCTTCAAAATACATAAAAAAGCGCTCATCAAAACCATTTACTTGTTTAAATATTTTGTGTGGCATAAATAAATCTGCTCCGGTAACATAAGCTACTGGTTGAACTTTATTAAATTCAAATGATGTATCATTTTTATTTAGATGGCGTTTAAAAATTAAATGTCTGGTTAAAGATTTTAATTTTTTTATAATAACTATTGACATTATAGGAAAGTATCCAAAACTATGTTGTGCTTGAGCTTGAGTGTTATTCATATATGCCCCTAAACAAGCTGTTTTATTGTTTGAGTTATTTTCAAAAAAATCAATAAAGTAACCAAGTGCATTGTTTTCAAGATAAGTATCAGGATTGAGAAAAAACAAATATTTTCCTGAGGCTTTAGAGGCAGCAAGATTACAGGCTTTTGCAAAACCAACATTTGAAAAAGATTGGATAAGATTACAATTGTTGTAGCTTGAAATAAGTGCTTCTAAAGTATCTTTATTGGAATCATTATTATAAATGAATATTTCAAAGCTTACTCCTTCAGTGCATCGGTAAAGGCTCTTTAAGCATTTTTCTAAATCTTGTTCAGATTTATAATTTACAATGATTATAGATACATCAATAGGCATAAGTATCTACAAAAATAAATTTTTAGAAGTTGGTTTCTCTTTATAATAAATAAGAATTAATGCAAGCAAGTACATAGGGACACAAGGAATTTTATACCTTGACAAAGCACCAAAATTATAAGTTGAAATACCTATAGAAAAGGCAAAAATTATGGAAAAGATAAGGCAAAATTGGATGTTAGGGTCTTCTTGGATAATGCGCCAAGCTTTAAACGGGCCAATAATAAATAGTATTCTAAGTGTTAGCCACAAAAACAAAAAAGATTCTATTGCATTTAGAAATACTATTACTTTTCCTGCTTCCCAAAAATAAGGTCTAAACAAAGTAACATTTACAGCCTGTGGAAATTTTGACAATAGACCGGTTAATGATGGATCAAACTCACCAAGATCATAAGCAGAACCTTGATCACCTGAAGTATATGAGATCCAATCGCGAGTAGCTAAAGATGTTTTCGCAATATTATCTAAGGAATAACGGCCAAATGCACTCCCAAAATAATTGTAGGCAACATAAAATAAAAAGAAAGAACCGAAAATGATGAATAGTTTTACTAGGCTACGAAGTAAAATTGGTCTGATTTTGTTAGAATATAAAAAGAAAACCCATAATGCCAATGCGGGTAAAAACGCAATTAGGATATAAACTTTTACGACTAAAAGAATATAAAAACTTAATAAAAACATTACTATATTAAATATAGATTTATTCTTCTCTATAAGCATTTGAAAGACCGAATAAATCATCCAGCCCAAAGCAAACATGCAAATGGTATCTTTAAATATACCTGAACCCCATATAATAACACTAGGGATAAATAATGTAGCGATTGCTATATACTTTAACAAATGAGGATATTGCTTAGCAAAAGTTCTAAATAAAGCCCAAATACCACTAAATGAAACCGTTGCAAAAACCACGCTTGTGCACAAATAACTACCAAAAGTAAATAAATTAATAAATGCTGTAATGGCACAAACTAAGTAAGAACCTTTATCTTCATAAAAGGGCATCTGAACAATATACTGCATATAATGACCATCATAAGCATCGGGCACTCTTAATATTAAATTGAACCATTTAGAAATAGATTCATCAAAAGCACTGTTGATCACTTTGGCATGAAAAAAATAATAAGAAGTATCACCTCCGTGATAATAATATTGATAAACCATTGAAATAAATAAAGCCCCAAATATTTTTAGGACATAAGCCCAGAAATAATAATCCCTCCAAGGATGCCCTTTAGGGTAATACTTATTGCCAATAAACAAAACAATTCTATATCCTAAAAAAAAATAAATAGGAAGCAGTAGATAATCGAATATATTTAAAAAATCGTGTATCAACTTTCAGTAGAATTATAGGCCAAAAAACCCAAAAAATGGTTTATTTTTTGTTTTATTAGATTTATAATAAATGATGATTAGTGCCATTGCAAAAAATGGAATGAGTGGTATTCTGTAACGCGATAAGGTACCATAATTACCAGATGTGAGCCCCACAGCAAATCCATATATAATAGTAAATATTAAAAAAAACTGAACATTTGCATCAGCTTTTATGGTTTTCCAAAAAGTTTTAATACCTATTCTAAATAATATCCTTAGAAAAACAAACAGAAACAAGGTGGCTTCAATAGAGTTCACAAAGATGATTATCTTTCTAGACTCCCATAAAAATGGACCAAATAATGAAATCACTAAAGCTTTTGGAAATACTTTAAGTAATCCTAAAGGTGAAGGGTCAATCTCTCCTAAATCATAACTAGAGCCGTCCATTTGTTCTGCCATATCATATACATACTTTCGGGTAGTTTCTGCGGTCTTAGCAATATTATCTAAAGAGTAGATGCCCATTTCTTTTTCAAATGCCATAGACATACCTACTAATGCAATAAAAGCAAATATAACAAGTGAGAACTTTATAACTGTTTGCATCGCTTTAGATTTGATTCTACTAGAATAAGTAAAAACCAACCACAAGGCTATAGCAGGTAAGAAAGCTAAAAGAATATATATTTTTACAATAGCTAGTATATAAAATGAAAGTAATAGATAAATGATATTAGAGATAGAAAAATTTCTTTTTATTAACAACTGAAATACGCAATACGTCATCCAACCTAAACCAAACATGCATACTGTATCTTTAAAAATACCAGAACCCCAAATATATGAGCTAGGAATAAAAAGCACTGCAATGGCAATTTGAGGTGTAAGTTTAGGATATTGTTGTGCAAATGTTCTAAACATTGCCCACATACCAGAGAAACTTACAAATGCAAATATTACGGAAGTAGGTAAAAAAGTAGAAAAAGTAAATAGATTAAAAAAAGCAGCTATAGCGATTACAAAATACATATTTGTTCCTGCATACCATTCCATTTGAGAGATATACATTTGATAAGCTCCATCGTAATTTTGAGGGATATGCATTAATAAGGTAAAACCCTTTAGGGGGTTTTCGGCTATAGCTTGGTTAACAACTTTGGCTTGTAAAAAATAGAGAAAAGTATCACCTCCGCCATAATAATATTGATAGATAAAACCAATAAATATAGCACCAATAATTTTAAAGGTTAACCCAGGAATAAAATATGGGCGCCAGGGGTGGCCAGGTGGATAATAGGCGTTTCTAATATTTATAGCAACAGCATAAATAATAAGAATATAAAAAGGGAGCAGTAAATAATCTAACAATGATATAACTTGCATCCTCTAAGCTTTAATATTTAATTCTTTTAATAATTTTTATGTGTGGTATAACCGGCTTATATGCTTTTGATCATAATGCAATAAACAGGCTAGCAAATGTACAGCAATCTGTTGACAAACTTTATAAACGAGGGCCGGATTCTGGTGATTTTTACAAAGATTCTAAAATTGCATTAGGGCATAGAAGACTTTCAATATTAGATATCAGCACTGCGGCAGCTCAACCCATGTATAGTCCAGATGGTAGGTATATAATAGTATTTAATGGAGAAATATTTAATTTCAAATCTTTATATACTACTTATTTACCAGAGTTGCATCAAGAAAAGAATCAAATAGACTCTGATACCGAAGTATTACTTCATTTATTAATAAAATATAATACCCAATGCTTAGAATGGCTACACGGTTTCTTTGCTTTTGCATTTTATGATACAGAATCTAAAGATTTAATCATTGCTAGAGACCCTTTAGGTAAAAAGCCCCTACTCTATTTTGAACATGAAGATTATTTTGCTTTTGCTTCAGAAATTAAAGCTTTATTAGAATGGAATATCCCGAAAGCAATAAATTATTCGGTACTCTTTCAATATTTACAACTCAATTATGTAATACAACCACATAGTATGCTTGAAGGGGTAAAAAAGCTAAAACCCGGTCATTATTTAAAAATTCAAAATAATAAAATAACAACATATCAAGCCTACTATGTGCTAAAAACGCATACCGACCAATATCCACAATATTCTTATGAAGAAGCACAAAAAACTTTAATTCATAAAATGAATGATGCAGTAGCAGAGCGTATGATTGCTGATGTGCCTTTAGGTGCATTTTTAAGCGGCGGTATTGACTCATCGGTTATTGTAGCCTTAGCCAGCCAGCACACCCAAAAGCTGCATACTTTTTCAATAGGTTATAAAAACAACCCCTATTTTGATGAAA
>JBDHYE010000003.1:0-14041 GCA_039811245.1 Chitinophagaceae bacterium
AGTAACAGCAGGAGTACCAATGTCTGATACAGCGCGCTCTACAGAAAATTCTGCTCTAGGTTTTAATGCAGCCACTGGAGTATAGTTACCTGCTGCATCTTTAATACCGGTTTGAATTAGATTACTTAATGTAATTAACTCATTACGTTTTGCAGTAGTGCTAGTAAGTGCTGCACGCATTCTATTCACCTGACCTGTAGTAAACATTTTAGAGCAGTAAGAATAGTCCATTACGTTTTGAGCATTAACCGTATCTGGATAATCTACCAATGAGTCTGCGCCATACACTTTATAAAATCCATAACTAACTTTCCAATTATAGAAGAAGTTATAGTAGCCATTAGTGTATTTATTTTTTAAGAATACAGTACCATAAACACCATTTGAATAAGGAGTAGTATTAGTAGAATCGATCCAAGCACCTGGGTTTTGCATAAAGAATAATGTAAAATTAGCTGCAGTATCCGATACTGGTACCTTAAATTTCACATTTGCAGTTTCTGCAACATCTTTTTTAGTAGAAACTAAAGTAAAACTATCTATGATAACACTATTCTTTTTAAGTCCTATTTTATAGGTAGAACCAATAGGTGCAGATGGATAGAATTGAACGCTTTCGATAACTGAGCGGGTAATGTTTTTAAAGCCCATTCCTACTGTAGTAGAATTGTCTATTTTAAGCGCTAAGCTGCTATCAGCTCTTTTTAGAGAGTCTAATTTAGGTTTACCTACTATTCTGTTAAAGTATAAACAAGCAGTATCATATAATTGAGCTGTTCCGCAAGATGAGTGTCCTTTTGTAGGAGGGGTATCATCTACATCATCATCACCACAGGCAACCTCAGGTTGGTTAGTACCACCCCAAGTATGATCTAGATTAAGTTCATGACCTAACTCGTGAGATAATGTATAAGAAGCTTCAGAAATATAATCTTTCATCATAATAGGACCATCATAATAAGGGATTACATCGGCAGTAGCTGGCTTATAAGCATAGGCAGCTGCTGAAGAGTGTGAAGGCGACATTTTATTAATCACCCAAACATTCATATAATTATTAGGAGGCCACTGATCAAATTTAGCATTATCACCTGCATAATTAGTAAGATAACTTCTGCGTCTAGTTACACCATTAGTAGGCTTACCCTCTGGGTCTATTTTAGCCAGATGCCAAGTAATGCGTGCATTGCCTATATAACGAATGCTTGAATTATTGATAAAGCCTCTAAATGTAGAGATCGCATCAATCGTATCTGCATTTTGTTTATTATACAATTTGTTCATTCTTGCTACACAAGACTCAATGGCATTATCAGAAATATATTCTGTACCATAATCGTGAATTACGTGAAATACTAGAGGTACATCATACACCGTAGTACCATCATCGGTAGTTTTAGCAAAGGGAAGTAATTCTTTAGTGGTCAAAGCATTAAGCTTAGTAAAGATTTCAGCATTTAAAGCGGCATCTTTCTCTGCTATTTGAGGGTATGCTTTAAGTAATTGGTGATAAACTTCGTCTGTACCACAGGGTTTAACTGTTTGCGCTTGGGCACCAAACCCTATAAGGCTACACAAAGTAAAGGTTCCGAGTATTTTCTTTATCATGTGTTAAAAGATTTTATACTACAATAATTTTGTTAAATATTTGGTTTCAAAGGTAAACTAATTTTTGAATATTTTTTAAAGTCTTCTTATTTTTTAAAAATATCCTTCATAAGTATATTATTTCAATGCAAAAGCTTTTTTTACTTTATCTACATAATCTAGTTTTTCCCAAGTAAAAAGTTCAACATTGAGCTTTTTTTCATTGGCTTTACCTTTATTAAAGATTTTAGTTACAATTTTAGATTCTCTACCCATGTGCCCATAAGCAGCAGTTTCACTATATATTGGGTTTCTTAATTTCAATCTTTGTTCGATAGCATAAGGGCGCATATCAAATATTTTTTCAACCATCTTGGCTATTTCGCCATCTGTTTTATCAACATTAGCAGTACCATAAGTATCTACAAAAATACCACAAGGTTTTGCCACACCTATAGCATAAGACACTTGAACCAATACCTCTGAGCAGAGCCCAGCAGCGACTAAATTTTTAGCAATATGTCTTGTAGCATATGCCGCAGAACGATCTACCTTACTAGGGTCTTTACCTGAAAATGCACCACCACCGTGTGCTCCTTTTCCACCATAGGTATCGACAATAATTTTTCTACCAGTCAAGCCCGTATCGCCGTGAGGGCCTCCTATTACAAATTTACCTGTTGGGTTAATATGGTAGGTAATTTTATCGTTAAATAGTTTTTGCAGTGCGGGTTTTAATTGTTTTTTAACCCTAGGGATAATAATTTCAACAATATCTTTTTTGATTTTATCCAGCATCTTTTTGTCAGACTTGTCAAAATCGTCGTGTTGTGTTGAAACAACTATTGTGTCTATTCTTATGGGTTGATTATTATCATCATATTCGATGGTTACTTGGCTTTTAGCATCGGGTCTAAGGTATTTTAGTTCTTTACCTAAGCGGCGTGTTTTTGAAAGCTCTTGTAATATTTTATGAGCCAAGTCAAGCGCTAAAGGCATATAGTTTTCAGTCTCTTTAGTAGCATAGCCAAACATCATACCTTGGTCGCCGGCACCTTGTGCATTAGCTTTAGTTTCAAAATCTTCTTTTTTTGTACTACGCTCTACCCCTCTATTGATATCGGCAGACTGCTCATGGATAGCAGAAAGGATACCACAAGAATTGGCCTCAAACATATAATCTGATTTGGTGTATCCTATATTTCTTATTACCTCTCTTGAAATTTCTTGGACATCAAGGTAGGCTTTAGATTTTACTTCACCTGCCAAAACCACTTGACCGGTTGTAACTAGTGTTTCGCAAGCTACCTTTGAGCTTGGGTCATAAGCTAAAAAATGATCAATCAGTGCATCAGAAATTTGGTCAGCTACTTTATCAGGGTGCCCTTCGGATACAGACTCTGAAGTAAATAAGTAAGGCATTGTAATTATAAATGGGTTTTAAAAAATAAAAAAATTGCTTCGCAAATGTAAGGATTTGATAATGAAAAAATGCATGTAAAAAAAGAGGCAAAAGAATTTATCCACAATTCTAATGCCTCTATATGATAATGTTAATTTAATTTTATTTTATTCTACCGTAACAGATTTTGCTAAGTTACGAGGTTGGTCCACATTGCAGCCTCTAAGTATGGCAATATGATAAGCTAATAATTGTAGAGGCACAATCGTAACAAGTGGAGAGATGATTTCTTCTACCTCTGGCACTTCTATCACATGGTCGGCCATAGCTTTTATCTGAGTATCACCTTGATTTACGATGGCAATAATTTTACCTTTACGAGCTTTTACTTCTTGTACATTTGAAACAATTTTCTCATAAGCACTTTTATTGGTAGCTAAAAATACTACGGGCATTTCTTCATCTATCAAGGCTATAGGACCATGTTTCATTTCGGCGGCAGGATAACCTTCTGCGTGAATATAAGAGATTTCTTTTAGTTTTAAAGCCCCTTCCATAGCCACAGGGTAATTATAACCTCTTCCTAAATAAAGGAAGTTTTTAGCATCTTTATAAACGGCAGCTATTGCTTTAATCTGTTCATTGAGTTTTAAAGTTTCTTTTATTTTTTCGGGTACACTCTCTAGTTCATAAAGTATTTGGCGCATTTTAGATAAAGGCACAGTTCCTTTATTATTTGCTATTTGTAAGGCAATTAATATTAGTATAGAGACTTGTGTAGAAAATGCTTTGGTTGAAGCCACACCTATTTCAGGACCTGCATGAGTATAAGAACCTGCATTAGTAGCTCTAGCGATTGATGAGCCTATAACATTACAAATGCCATAAACTAAAGCTTTTTTCTCTTTTGCCAATTCTATAGCTGCTAAGGTGTCGGCGGTTTCACCAGATTGTGATATTGCTATGATAAAGTCTGACTCATTAACTATAGGATTTCGGTATCTAAATTCAGAGGCGTATTCTACTTCTACAGGTATTCTGGCTAAATCTTCAATAATATATTCTCCCAACAAACCACTATGCCAAGAAGTACCACATGCGGTTATTAAGATACGGTCTGCACCACTTATTCTGTTTTTATACTCGGTAATACCCCCCATTTTAACCCAGCCACCTGTAGCATTCATTCTACCTCTAAAAGAATCTTCAATTACTTTAGGTTGCTCATAAATCTCCTTAAGCATGTAATGTTCAAAATCTCCTTTTTCGATTGCATCTAAGTTCATTTCAAGAGTTTGAATGGCATGCGATTTTTCGATATTTCCAAGATTTTTTATTGAAAAACTTCCATCTCTATTTACGATTGCGATTTCTTCATCTTCAAGGTAAATAACATTTTTAGTATATTCTATAATGGGAGAGGCATCAGAAGCGATAAAAAATTCTTTTTGACCAATACCTAAAACCATAGGACTACCTTTACGTGCAGCAATAAGGCGATCGGGATTATTTTTATCAATTAATACTATAGCATAAGCTCCTACAACCTCGTTAAGGGCTATTCTAAAGGCTTCATCAAGGGCTACATTTTCTTGTTTTTGTACTTCTTCTATTAGGTTTACTAATACTTCAGTATCTGTTTCTGATTGAAATGTATAGCCTCTTTTTATGAGCTCAGCCTTGATTGGGGCATAGTTTTCAATAATGCCATTATGAATAAGAGCGATATTGCCAGAGTTAGAAAGATGTGGGTGTGCATTAACATCATTAGGTACACCGTGTGTTGCCCAACGGGTATGCCCAATACCAATATTAGCAGCTTTGCCTTTATCGGCTACAAACTCTTCTAAAACGGATACTTTCCCTTGTTTTTTGTAAATATTAAGTTGCCCATTTAAAAGCGCAATACCGGCGCTATCATAGCCACGGTATTCTAATCTTTTGAGCCCACCTATTAATATAGGATAAGCTTCTTTACTACCAATGTAAGCTACAATGCCACACATAAATTGGAATTATTTTTTTAAAGTTTTGTATATACAATATTGATCTTGGCTTTCAAAGCACTTTGGCTATAATTACTACCGGCAAGCATTACCCTACCCGAGCCTGCAAACGTTTGAATGCCATTAATGCGCAATTTAAGTGCTTTTCTTTTTTCTACAATAGCTTGTTGTAATTCTTTTGGAATATTTAATACATATTGCTGTACTAATGCCCCTCCTACCGAGGCGACTCTTAAATTACCATCTATAAAATAAAGACCTGAACTAGAGCTTAGTGGCAAGCGGTCTGCTACTTGGCGCAGGCTACCATCTTCATTTACCACCATAGGGTAAATTCTATTAGGAGCAGCAAAAATAGCATCAAATGGAGCAGCTATTTGAGTAAGTACAATTTCCGCTTTATTGACCACACATGTAGGTAGCGCACTACAATTAGGTATGCTGATTTCTAAACTGGCACCCGGCTGGCTTTGTAAACCTACTTGAGGGTCTGTAAGTGCTGTGGAACTAAAAGAAGACTGTATGCTACTAGCATTATAATCTCTTTTAATTTTTGCAAAAAAGGCTGTTTTAGTTTGACTTGCAGCAGGGTCAAAGGGGTACTGAATCGTTAATGTATCTGTAATGGCACCTCCGGTATTTATTGTATGATAGTAGAGCAATATACCCGCTTTAGTATAAGCATCATCACCGGTTAAACGGATATATGGGATACTGTTTGCAGTATTGGTAGTACTTACATATATACCTTTAAAAAAGTCTAAAAAATTAGTGGTTGAAGCATAGACACTGGTACCAGTATTATCAACTAATTCATTCACTAAACTTGAGTTGAGTTTTACTCTAATATGCGAAGGATATTTTTTACCAGCTACTGTTGTTGAATCTCTATAACTAGCTACTAAGGCAGCAACAGGTACCGTAGCAGAACCGATAGGCGTACTCTCTACAGTACGATAGGCACTATGCGCATAATAAGTTGAATCTGCATAAATTCGTTCTGTCATACGGTAAGCATTAATGCTTAAAGGGGCTGCACCAATACTGGTATCGCCATAGCAATAACCACTAAAAGGTAAAATCAATACGGCAGAATCTACCTGATATCTCGTTTTGTCAAAACTATAATTATCTAAAGGGTGTTTCACCTGAACGTAAAAACTAGCTTCTGTTTTGCCAAAGGTTGGGTCTGTATTTACAGCACCTAAACCTACATATACGGGCAAACCTGATACATAAGCACTAGTAACAACTGAATCAAATAATACTGTTTTAGTATTTAAAGTAAGTGTATCGGTACCAAATACATGGATGTTATCTACAGCAGGTACAATGTTTGTACGAATGAGCGTATTTTCTTTACAAGAAACAAAGAAGATACCTAAGGATAATATACTTAACTTAATACGTTCTGATACAGAAAAAGGTAGCGCCAAGGGTAGTTATTTTAAAATATAAAAAACAAAGAAACTAAAAAAGGCTTTAAGACTCTGTTAAGCTTTGATAGAGCTCTAATAGTGAGTTAATGTCTTCTTCCCACTCTGGACTAAATGGTACTACTTTTTTGGTTTTAGAGGGTTTAATTTGGTCTGTAATTTTAGAACTAATTTTTTTATCACCCATTATCACCACATCAGCATATTTAGCACCGCCTAAGGTTAGTGCAGTATTGGTACGCTCTGCAAATACTTCTAAATCTTTCTCTTTAATATCGGCACTTATTAAGGCTTTTTTAATAAAATGCTCATTAAGTTTTTCTTTAAACTGGTCTGCCTGTACGGTATAGATGGATTTAGAAAAATTAAAAACAGGTTCTTTTTTATAGGTTGTTTTTAAATACAAAGGGATTAAAGAGGTCATCCAGCCGTGGCAATGAATCACGTTAGGGGGCCAACCAAACTTTTTAACGGTTTCTAAGGCACTTTTACAGAAGAAAACAGCACGCTCAGCATTGTCTTCATAAAATTGTTCTTGCTCATCATTAAAAACAAACTTGCGCTTAAAATAATCTTCATTATCCATAAAGTACACCTGTAAGCGTGCATTAGGCAATGAAGCTACTTTAATAATTAAAGGATAATCGTCTTTATCAACTATAATATTAATACCTGAAAGGCGCACCACCTCATGCAATTTATGTCTTCTCTCATTGATCACCCCAAAACGAGGCATGATTACACGGATTTCAATTCCAGACTCAAAAGTTTTTATCGCTAGGCGGTTCAAAACATTAGCAAAGTCTGTAAATTCCAAATAAGGTGAAAGTTCATTACAAACTATAAGAATCCTTTGCTTAGTATCTACTGTCATTCGTATCTATAAATTTTTTCTTTATAAAATCCTTACCTTAGAAAAGGTACTCCTTTAAATTAGGGGGCAAAATTACTAAAATATTACTAAGAATTTAGTTTTATTTGCAATCTGTAATGAAAAACACTTACAAATGATCATTTTTAAAAGTCAAAAAGAGCTTAAAGCACATTTAGAAAATAAAAAAAGTGAGGGGCTGTCTATAGGTTTTGTACCTACAATGGGTGCTTTACATGCTGGGCATCTTTATTTAGTACAAAGTGCTAAAAAGGCGCAACAGTATTGTGTTTGCAGTATTTTTGTGAACCCTGCTCAATTTAATGATCCAAAAGATTTTGAAAAATATCCACAAACCACAAGTGCCGATATTAATTTATTAGAAAGTGCCTCTTGTGATGTTTTATACTTACCCTCCGTAAATGATATTTATCCAGAAGGAGCCCAAAATGCCAAAACTTATACATTCGGTTATCTCGAAACCGTGTTTGAAGGCGCTAAAAGACCTGGTCATTTTGAAGGAGTAGGAAAAGTGATGGCCATCTTGCTGAATATAGTTATGCCCAACACATTATTTATGGGAAGTAAAGATTTTCAACAATGCTTAGTTGTAAAGCAACTCATACAACAAATGCAGTTGGCAGATCAAATAGAATTTATAGCCTGCCCTACTCAAAGAGAAGCCGACGGACTAGCCCTAAGCTCAAGAAACAAGCGCCTAAACGAAAGCCAAAGAGTAAAAGCCGGCTTACTCTATCAATGCTTGATATCCATACAAAGTAAATTTTTATGTGCCAGTAGTTTTAAAATAGTACAAAAAGAATGTGAAGAACTGTTACGCGCTAAGGGTATTGA
Source organism: Chitinophagaceae bacterium (assembly GCA_039811245.1). Classification (GTDB taxonomy): domain Bacteria; phylum Bacteroidota; class Bacteroidia; order Chitinophagales; family Chitinophagaceae; genus Rurimicrobium. Next base: position 8,158 of record JBDHYE010000003.1, read on the forward strand.
ACCCGAGTATATTAGTATAGCCCATGCAGATAGTTTAGAACCTTTAGATGAATACGATAAACAAGTTGAAATGGTAGCCCTTATAGCCGCATGGGTGGGAGAGGTAAGACTAATTGATAATCTAATAATCAATCCTAAAGCCTAAGGTTAAAGGTGCATCAATGTACTTTCCCAAGTTTAAACATTTTAAGATAAGGAGCACGTGATATACCGCCTGGGTTAATACCCAATGCCCCTTCGGGGATAACCATTTTTCGATTGGCATAATAATGCAACCATACAGGAAAAAAATCTTTACTGTTGGGCATTTTAAAGGTCATTGGCTCAAGTGTAAATATGGGTTTTTCGTGCTGATAAAATGCTTCGTAAATAAGTTCAGAACAATAATAGGTGCCATTATCCATTAAAAAATCCTCATCATAAGGCACGCCAATTTTAGCTTTTGCAAACTGTATAGCATCTGGAATAAGGGATTGATACTCACTTTTTAAACGCCCTACATACATAGGCTTAGTACTTCTTGCTAAAAACTTTTTGAGTGGTGTAGCTTGAACCGCAGTACCAATAGCCTCAATAATCTTAATGCTATCTTGATCTACCCACACCAAACCTAAATGAGAGAAATGTCGGTTTTGATAACTGAGGGTTACCGCCTCAATGGCATCGCACAGAGGGCCACAATCTAAATCTTGGAAAATAAGATCCCCATTACGCAGTTGCGCTATATTGAGCTTTTGCGCTTGAGCACTGAGACTACCTAATCCAAATAAAACAATAATAAGACTAACAAAAACCTTCATAATGGGGTAAAGATACAGTTTAGTGATAATGGTTTATTTTAAAAATAGCATGATGCTTTATCTTTTAGTAAAATTTTATAGCAGTACAATAGCCTTAAAACTTAATAGCGCACTAAAAAGATTTATATTTGCAAGATTAATTTACAAAGATGGAAACAACAACCAAATCGCCCGTAAGTTTTACCCAAGGGGCACTTGAAGAAATAAAACGACTAATGGCCGATAGCCAATTTGACTCAAGCCAATATTTAAGAGTAGGTGTAAAAGGTGGAGGCTGCTCTGGCCTATCTTATGTGTTAGGTTTTGACCATAAAGAAGCAGATGATAGCGTTTATGAAATTAACGGTATAACAGTATTGATGAAATTAGCACATGCTGTTTATTTAATGGGTATCGAAATCGATTTTCAAGGAGGACTTAACACAAGAGGCTTTACCTTTAATAACCCTAATGCAAGCAGCACATGTGGTTGTGGTACTTCTTTTGCTGTATAAATATTTTTTAGAACAAAAGCATTAGGTGTTTTTTACTCTTCATATTGTTTTTCTATTTTCTTTATGTATTGAATAATTGAAGAGTGTCCTCTTGGAATAAAAGGACTAATAAGCTTTGCATTTTTATCTAATACCAATTCGATAGGGACTCCAAAATTTAATTTATCATCTATTACTTTATTTAGGTCTGCTTGATCTAACAATTGTTTTAGAAAATTTTTTATTAGCATTCTATCGGTAAATGGTATATGAAGCATTCCTCCTTTTATAAAAAAACTATTATTTAAATGATATTTGACATGTGTATCTATTATTTGTTGTTGAAATTTTGAAGCACATACTAATAAAATCTCAACGCTATCTATTTTATTATGCTCAAAAGTATCTTTCAAAAAATAAAATGATTGTGGAATATTATTTTGAGATATAGAACACCAATCTGTCCAAATATAAACTAATGTAAATTTATTTTTTGATATGACTTGCTTAATAATAGCAGGGGTTATAAATTTATTATTTTCCTTTGGTATTTTTATAAAAAAAAAGGAAAATATCAAAAACGGTAATAAAGAAAATAAAAGGATTTTTTTCATCAGTAAACAAAATACTGTGTATATTTTTTCAAATATACACAGTATTATTTTAACTATTCAAGAACAATATATTTACTTCCATCATTCATAGTATAAACATCAAATTCACCACCATTAATAGTAATTGGAGAATTTAGATTTAAAGAATTTAAAAGCGCTGTTTCTGTTATTGTTAATGTTTCACCTGGATTCAAATATTTGATTTTATTTGAATAGAAAAATGAATTAAAATTATTTATATTGTTATTAGCAGGATTAGCTAATAAAGCAATATGACCATCAGGTGTTAAACATAAATTTGCATTAATAAAATATTCTCCACCATAAGAACTATCACTAGATGGTGATTGAATAAAGCTCGCACAAGTTCCAATTCCAGAACATTCAGTTTTTGTTATTTTATTACCAAACATATCTTCAGATTCCACTTGTGTTTTTTGACCAGATGCTAAAACAATTACAATAATTATACCGCCAATGATCAAACCAATAACTTCAGAAGGTTTATCTGGAGGGTTGTCATTTTGTTTTTCAAACCCAAAATTAGTGTTTAATAATTTTGAATTTTGTAAATTATTGCTTTTATTTGGATTTTGAATTTGATTTACATTTGATTTTTTACAAGAAGAAAATGTTAGAAAACAAATTGTTAATAAATACAGTGATGAAATTGCAATTTTTTTCATAATTAATGTGTTTTAAAATATTTATAATTGTTTTATCCTAAAATAATTTGTTCATATTTCAACTAAAATTTTTTTAACATTGCATAAGAATATTATAGTTGATCTGTCTAATATTATTTTAATATTTCACAAATCTTTAAAAATAATTCTAATTAAAGACAGAAATACAATTATATAATATTCAAATAACTAATAAAATATATAAAATAGGAATTTTCATATGGGAACAATCGGATCAAATATCGCATCTTTTAGAGTTTCAAAAAGATGGGCACAAGAAAAATTAGCATCAGAACTTGGAATGACGCAAAGCCAAATTTCAAAAATCGAAAACGATCAATTTTCTCCGAGTTGGGATTTAATGTGTCAAATTGCTGACAAATTAGATGTTTCAGTTTCAAGTTTATTGCCAAGTCAATCTAATAACATAATGTATAATCAATTTTCAGATCAATCTTGTAGTATAATAAATCAGAATAATGCGTATGAAAACGAAAAAAAATTATTATTAGAGATAATTGAATTGAAAAATAAACTTATCTCAGTTTTAGAATCAAAAAATAAAATTGAATAAAAATCGAGATTAACGATATCCATTAATGAATCAAAGATTTAAACCTATTTTTTCACTTTTATTGCTGCTCTTATCTACACTAAATTTAAGAGCGCAACAAGATGCACGCTACAATCAAAGAGATGCAGCAGGCAAAGCACACGGCCTATGGTATGTACATCAAGAGGCTTTAAGGGGAGAACCTGAGCTTACTAGTTTTGGTGCATATGACCATGGTTTAAGAACAGGGATATGGTATGTTAGCAATGCTCAAGGCAATATTGTATCTATTGAGAGTTTTAAACAAGGAGTACGTGATGGCAAAGTACAATATTTTGAAAATGGAAAATTGATTTGTATTGGGCATTACAGAGGGGTGTATGCACAAAATGAAAAAGATACAGTACACTTAATAGACCCAATATCTCTTGATGAGTACTGGGTAAGTGTCAATACAGAAAGAGGTAGTGTTAAACATGGCAACTGGCGCTTTTATGATGAGCTGAGTGGTAATCTAACCAAAGAAGAGTTCTACCAAATGGATGAGCTTATTTTTAAAAAAGATTTTATAGTATCTCAAGCAGATAGTATCCGCTATGAAAGGCGTAATAGGCTACTCCCCCACTCTGGTAATGGTTTACAACCTGCCTCAAAATTCAAATCAAAAGAACCTACTAAAAGCCTTATTGGGGGCTAATAACACTCATTACTTTTAACGCTAATTTAACCCCTTTTAAATATTCTTTAAGCTTTCAAAATATATTTTTGTAAGCCTCAAATGCACTAGGATTGTACTATTTACACTATGAAATGTAAATCACTATTTTTTTTATTCGTATTAACCATACTCTCTTATGTAGCTCAAGCACAAGAAGTCATATTTTCTGCGGAAGCTAGCGCTAATACTATAGGTATTGAAGACCAAGTGCAAGTAACCTATACCATTCAAAATATTGATGGTGGGAATATGCAAGAGCCAGTTTTCCCTGGTTTTAGAGTATTAGCAGGTCCTATGCGCAGCTCAAGTACGCAGATGTCTTATAATGGTAATCAGCGTGTAGTGAATAGAAGCACTAGTTTTACGTATGTGTTACAAGCCAATCAAGTAGGTACTTTTAAAATAGCACCGCTCACTGCACAAAATGCATCGGGGCAAAAATATCAATCTAATGCCCTACAAATTAAAGTAGTTAAGGGCAGCTTGATGGCAGAGCAAAGAGCCCGACAAGCACAAAATGCACAAGACCCTTTTGCTGGGTTTGATGCTTTTTTTGACGATCCTTTTTTTCAAGGTGCCGACCCATTTGCGGCCATCAGACAGCAGCAGGCACAGATGCAGCAACTGTTACAACAATTACAACAAGCCCAACAGCAAGGACTTTCATCGGCCAACCAATTACCAACAGTACAACAAAAAGACCTTGGGAAAAATGTATTTATACGAGTACAAGTAGATAAAACAAAATTACGTGTAGGAGAGCAGCTTACCGTAACTTATAAAATGTATTCTAGACTGCCCATGCAGGCACAAATTTCCAAACTCCCATCTTTAAACGGTTTTTGGACACAAGATTTTGAATTGCCTAAAGAACAGAACCCTGTACAAGAAAATTTTGAAGGAGCAACTTACAATACATTTATCTTAAAAAAATCGGCATTGTTCCCTCAACAAAGCGGCAACTTACTTTTAGACCCAGCAGAAATAACCGGTGTAGCCCGTATAGCAGACCCACACAGCCCATTTGGAAAAGATGTACAGTTTAAAATCAAAAGCAGTCCGCAGATAATCAAAGTAGAAGCCCTCCCCCTTAAGGACCAGCCAGAATATTATGGAGCAGCAGTAGGAACACAATTTAAAATCAAGGCCCAACTAGACACTCCAGAGATTAGTACAGACGGTACCGCTAATATTTTATTAGACCTATCGGGAATTGGGAACATTAAACTCATTCAAGCGCCACAACTAAAGCTACCCAATGGTTTAGAAAGTTTTGACCCTGAAATTAGAGATACTATAACCGGTAAAGGCACATTAATCAGCGGACATAAATACATCAAATACGCGATTAGTGCTAATGCCGCCGGTGATTACAAAATAGAACCGATTGCTTTTGCTTATTTTGATAATACAAGCAACAGCTACAAAACCCTATACACACAAGCATTTCAACTGCATGTAAAACAAGGTAAAAATATATCGAGCAGCAAACAACTTGCTACGCCAACAGATATTCTCCCATTAAAAAAATTAGACTTAGAAAAGAGTCCAACCAATACCTTTTATATTTACCAATGGCAATATTGGATCATTTATTTAGTACTCCTAAGCTTACTTATTCTTATCCTCTTAAAAGCAAGGAAGGCACAATATGAACAAGCTAATGTAAAGCTGATAAAGAGAAAAACAGCCAATAAAGTAGCGCTCAAACGTTTGAAAACAGCTGCTGCATTGATGCAACAAAATAATAGTGGCGCGTTTTATGAAGAAATATCAAAAGCAATCTGGCTATACCTATCCGATAAGTTAAACATACCACTATCACAATTATCAGAAGATTATACCTTAGACATTTTAAGTACTAAAGGGCTTGACGAACACTTGTGCAAGCGTTTAAAGCACACCGTACAAGAATGTTCATTAGCATTATATGCGCCAAGCAATGCGGCACAACAAATGCCTAAAATCTATGAAGAAAGTGTATCCTTAATCAGCGATTTAGAAGAAAAACTAAAAAGAAAATGAAAAGCTATTTAATAA
>JBDHYE010000004.1:0-13361 GCA_039811245.1 Chitinophagaceae bacterium
GCCGGTAAATTTTCCTTCTTTTTTCTTTAATGATAGCTCCAAGCCATAAGCCCTGCCTTTACCAAAAAGCAATTGGCTCTCTACCAATTCATTGCCTTCTATACTTGCTCCATCTTTAAAATCTATTTGGTTTTGCATAGCTTTATAATAGGTTTCTACACTTGTTTCAAATCGATTTTCTTTCAAATTTTTATAATAGCCTAAAGATACTTGATCGGCTATTTCAGGACGGATAATATTACTATTAGGTATCCATCTATCGGTAGGACTAGAAGCTGTTGAATTGGTCAAGAGGTGCATGTGCTGCGTATTTCGAGCATAAGAAGCCTTAACAGATTGACTTTCGTCAAAGGTATAATTTAACGCAAGACGAGGCTCTGGGTTAATGTAGGTTTTAACAAAATCACCTGAAGCATATTTAAACGTATCTGTAGGAATCCCATCTTGGTCAAAATTATAAAACACGCCAGAACCTAATACAGAATAAAGACTTAATCTTAACCCATAACTTAGTTTGAAGCGAGGAGAAACTTTCCAATCATTATTAGCAAAAAGGGCATTCTCCCAACCATATCTTTTAGGTAGTGCAAAATTATTAATACCAGATGTTGCTGTAGCTTTAATTTCGCCGGGTAATATATTATGATAAATAGTGCTAAAGCCAAATTTAATGGTATTGTTAGGATTTGGGAAATATTGAAATTCTTGTTTCAAATTCCAATCAATGATTCGCGATAAAATGGTAAACTTATTCTCACCAAAATTGAGCCCAATATTATAATTGTAATTACTGTAAATAAGCGAAGTGTTAGAAAAAAGCTTAGCATTAAATAAGTGATTCCAACGTAAGGTGGTCGTAGCATTCCCCCAATCGATACCAAAAATTTTTGCTACACTTAATACATCTTTTCCAAAATATCCAGAGAGATAAATACGGTCATTTTTACCTAGTGTATAATTTGCTTTTAAGTTTAAATCGTAAAAATAAAGGCGGTTATTTCTTTGGCTCTCTTTAGAAGATAATTTTAAAAACATATCGGCATAAGTGCGCCTAGCCGATACTAAAAAAGATCCTTTTCCTTTTGTAATAGGACCTTGAAGCATTAACCTAGATGCGATAAGACCAATACCTCCCGATACAGCATAGTTTTGATTATTCCCATCATTCATTCGTACATCCATCACACTTGCCAATCGCCCACCATATTGTGCAGGCATATTACCTTTGTATAAACTCACATCTTTGATAGCATCACTATTAAAAGTTGAGAAAAAACCCATTAAATGTGAAGCATTATAAACGGTAGCCTCGTCTAACAGAATCAGGTTTTGATCGGCTGTACCTCCTCTTACATAAAAACCACTATTGCCATCGCCGGCAGATTTTACACCGGGGAGTAACTGTAAGGTTTTTAAAATGTCTCGTTCTCCAAAAAGCACAGGCACCTCTTTAATTTGTGCCATGTTTAAGCGTTCCAAACCCATATTAGTACTCACTACATTATCATTAGCTGCAATAGATTTAATCTCTACCTCTTTTAGCTCATTTGCTCGGGTTTGTAAGGTTCTGTTCCATTGTATATTTTTATCTAAATGGATCGTTTCTTTTAAAGTCTGATAGCCTAAATAGCTTACCAACAAAGTGTAAGTGCCTTTTTTAAGACTTAAAGAAAATAATCCATACTCATTGGTACTCGTACCAATACTTTTATCTTCGGCCACCTGTACGATGACGCCTATAAGTTGTTCGCCTGTTTTTTGGTCGGTGATAGTACCTGAAATACTATAATCTTGTGCCCAAAGGCGCTGTGTAGAGATTAAAAATACACTTATAAATAACAAGAGCAGTTTATACCGAAAAGAAGATGCACCAAATTTCATACATTATAAAAAACGCACAAAAGTAAGTGAAATATACACGCAGAATACTTAAAGAAATTGAATTAATATTGTAGTCTGTGTACTCAAGTCAAAAAATATTTTACAAACTACGAAAAAAAACCAGCGCCCTTTTCGCATTGGTATATATTCTACTGATCTCAATTATTGCATTATTGGCTTATGTTTTAGCACCAGACAACAGTCCTAATGCCAATACCATGATTTTAGAGTTAAGTGCTAAGCCGGCAGGTTTTAAAACTAAAGTTTTAGCCCTACCCATAACTAATCGAGTGAAGGTAAATACTAGCCTATGGCAACAATTCCTCTTTGGGAAAGTATCTGAAAATAAATATGTCCCGATTACGCAGTATTGGATAAAAGACCATCAACTCTTAGTAAAACATTATATTGACGAAGGCTTGAGTGATGTACAGCGTTATCCACTCCAAGATATTTTACCAAAACAATTATGGGATAAAAGTCTAAGCGAGCAAAAAGCATATCTAGAAAAACACAGGATCAAAGAAAAAGTATTTTATCTGGGTACCGACCGTTATGGCAGAGATATTTTATCACGATTAATCATTGGTTCAAGAGTGAGTATCGCTGTGGGTTTCGTAGCTGTGTTTATCTCTTTAAGTATTGGTATTTTTATGGGTGCAGTAGCCGGATATTACGGCAAATGGACAGATACATTATTAACTTTTTTTCTCAATATATTTTGGGCGATTCCAACATTATTGCTGGTATTTGCACTAAGTTTAAGTTTGGGTAAAAGTTTCTTGATGATATTTATTGCCATTGGTTTTACGATGTGGGTAGGCCCTGCTAGATTAATCAGAGGACAAGTAATGGCGCTCAAAGAGATGGATTATATCAAAGCTGCAGAAGCACTGGGTGCAAGTAATTTTAGAATTATTACCCATCATATTTTACCCAATATTGTAGGGAGTATTATGGTGCTTGCGGCTGCCAATTTTGCGGCTGCCATATTAATTGAGGCAGGTTTAAGTTTTTTAGGTATCGGCTTACAGCCGCCACAACCCTCTTGGGGTTTGATGATTAAAGAGCATTATAATTTTATTATCACTCAAAACCCTATGGCAGCGCTTGTGCCGGGCATCGCCATCATGTTATTGGTTTATGCTTTTAATATTTTGGGTAATGCTTTGAGAGATATTATTGATGTAAAAGCATAATTTATTTATGGACAAGTCTATTATTTTTGTCTCTATAAGATTCAGACAATTGTTTTAATGAATACTACGAAAAAAAACTTGCAAGACCTTTCATTCTTTGGACAAGAAGGTACTGACAATATAATGGCCTTAATAGACCATTGTCAAAGCCTTGTAGGAAGCGATTATTTGCAAAAAATGTTATACCGCTCACCGGCAAGTTTTGAAGCCTTAGTAGCACAACAAGAGGTGATTAAGTTTTGGTACGCTCATACAGATATTTGGCCTAAAGAAATTAGTAACGGCACCATCGTTATGGTGGAGAAATATTTTGAATCGGCCGACACTTTTGCTACTAATCCCAATAGTGTATTGTTAGGCGGTAAGTTTTTTCAGAAAATATTTTGGCGTAACGAGTATCATTTTGTACAATTTTCACTCTTACATCTAGCAGATTTTATTAAAGGTTGTTACAATTTTATACAAATAAAAAAAGAACACAATGCTATCCCAGCAATGCTTTCAAATCAACTGGATCAAATAGAAGTATTGTTAGAGCATAGACTTTGTAAAGCACTTAAAAGCACTGGTCCCGAAAGCAGTTTTAAAGAAATCACGCAATTAAGTTTTTGGATTAAAAGAGAACTCAAACCTACCATACTTCAACTTATCCAGCACTATGCACAACTTGATGCGTTAAGAGCCTTGGCTATAGCTACAAAAAAGAACAATTGGTGCTTCCCTAACATTACAGCACCAGAAGATTTATCCTTTCAAGTAAAAGGCTTATATCATCCATTGGTACCCAAAGCCAAAAGTTATGATTTATATTTTGACTCCAATAAAAATTTTATGATTTTGACCGGAGCAAATATGAGTGGTAAAACAACACTGATGCGGAGTATGGGCATAGCAGCTGTATTAGCCCATTTAGGCATGGGCATACCGGCACAAAATGCCCAAATTAGTTTTCTTTCAACGGTATTAACCAATATGCATGTAGAAGATAATATCAGCAAAGGAGAAAGCTTTTTTATGGCAGAAGTAAAAAGTATTAAGCACACAGCAGAGGCAATAGTACACGCTTCAAACAGTATGATTCTCATGGACGAACTTTTTAAAGGCACCAATGTGCATGATGCTTTTGAATGTACTAAAGCGATTATTTCTAGCTTATGTCAATACCAAAATAATATTATGATTCTTAGCACCCATCTCCATGAGGTAGCACAACATTTTATCAATCACCACTCATTAAGTTTTAAGTGTTTTGAAACTCAAGTTTTGGCAAATGGCGATTTTGCATTTGACTATATGCTTAAAGAAGGTATCTCAAATGAAAAAATAGGTTTTAAGATATTGGAACGAGAGGGTGTGATAGACATCTTAAACAAACCCAAACAACAAGCCCAATAAGCATTTCAAACTATTTTGAAGTACATGAGGCAATAAAAAAGCAGATGAAGTGCTCGTCTTTCCTCATTTTTTCAAAAACTAATACACTCAATACAAACCCTTTTAGTTTAAAAAAAAATCACAAATCAATATCAAAAAATAGTAACTAAATTGCAATAAATAATTTTGTACTAAAAATAAAAAGGTGATACAAGCTATATTTCAATAGCTATTTACTTGTACTTATGAAAGCTAGATACGTATTTTATCCTCTCTTAGTGTTAGCGTGCTGCTTCATAACGCATAGCCTTAATGCTCAAAAGATACAAGTAGTACTCAATAGAATAGACAGCATAGGCGCTACTATCCCCCTTAGCATAGCAAAAGAATATGAGAGTGAAAAAGCATTATTAAAAGATGCTTCAAAAATTATTCCACAACTACTAGAGTTAGGTTATTTAGAAGCCTCTTTAGATAGTGTTGGGATTAGTGCCGGAAAATATCAACTCTATTATTATCAAGGGGCAAGCTATAAATGGGGAGAACTCAATTTTGATGCTATTCCACAGGCTATTTATATCAATGCAGGCATACGGCCAAAAGAGTATCAAAACAAACGAATACAAGCAAAAGATATCGCTAAGATTTGTGAGCAATTGTTAGTTTATTGTGAGAACAATGCTTACCCTTTTGCTAAAGTGTGGCTTAGCCATATTGCCCTAAAAGAAAACAATACCCTATACGCTCAACTACATTTAGACCGACAAGAAAAAAGAAATATTGATAGTATAGTATTGCATGGCAATGTCCCGATTACTTCTACCTTTATACAGCGTTATTTAGATATTGCGAAACATAGCAGTTACAATGAATCTAAACTGAAACATATTTCACGAAAAATAAAAGAGCTTCCCTTCTTACAAGAGGCTCAAGTTTGGGAACTACAATTTAGACCTGCCGATACTAGATTGCATTTATTTTTAAAAGAAAAAAAAGCCAACCAACTCAATGCACTATTAGGCTTAATGCCCAATAATTTACAGAGTAAAAAAATGTTACTCACAGCCGATATACAGTTAGCCTTGCAAAACTATTTTGGGCAAGGAGAGTCTATTAGTGGTAGCTTTCAAAATCTTCAAGAAAAATCACCACGATTAAAAGCTTCATACATTCAACCGTATTTACTAGGTTCTGCTTTTGGTGCAGAACTCCATTTTGACTTATTTAGTTACCAGCAACAATTTAGAAAAGTAAACTTTCAGGTGGGTAGCCGTTATCAGCTCTCTACTAGCGATTTATTAAAAGTATATTACCAAACAAATGCGAATAGAGTATTAAGCATTGACACTGCGGTATTGCTAGCCACAAAAAAATTACCTGCTTTTATAGATGCTAAAAATAAAGGTATCGGTATCGAGTGGCAGAGCAATCATAGTGATTATATTTGGAACCCCAAAAAAGGTTGGCAAGCACATATCATTTTTCAAACCATACAAAGAACAATAATACCCAATAATGCAATTAGTGGTTTAAAAGATAGTAGTGGTTTTGAGTATAAAAAACTTTATGATACCCTAAACCTAAACAGTTATCTTTTTAAAATACAAGCATCACTGTCCTATTATATCCCTATCAGTACCTATATAACTTTAAAATTAGGGTATCAAAGTGCTTATATAGTTGCTCCAATGTTATTTCAAAATGAGCTTTACCAGCTAGGGGGTTTCAAGCTCTTAAGAGGCTTTGATGAACAGAGCTTATTTGCTAATCAATACCATGTAAGCATCACAGAGCTACGCTTACGTTATGGTTTAAACTCTTACGCTTACCTTTTTAGTGATAATGGTTGGGTACAAAGCCAATGGAAAGGGTATAAGCATCAAGATTGGTATAATGGTTTTGGTGTGGGGACGAGCCTTGAAACAAAAAGCGGTTTATTTTCTATAGCACTTGCTTTTGGGCGTAGCAATACATTGCCCTTAAAATTCAAAGAATCAAAAATTTCTTTCGGATATATCGCTTTATTTTAAAGCCCCTTTATCTTTGCGAAATTATACATGCGCTTAGCCCTTTTTTATTTTTTCATTCTTCAATGCATAGTTCTATCCTTTAGCCCTACAGCTAAAGCAGGTAGCTTTGCACAAAATTATGGAGTTAGCATAGTTACTCAAGAACTAAATCAAAAGAACCACCAATTTCAAGATAGCTTATTCAACCAACCATTTGTAGAGGCTCAAAAACATATCGTATATCAAGTATTTAAACCTATTTATAGAGAGAAACATAGCTTAGAATTTTATCTACTTCTCGCTTTGTGTATTTTTTTAGGGGTGATTAGAAACATGAGAAGTAATTTTTTACACGATGTTTGGAGAGCTTTTACCAATCCGTCTTTAGGCAATCGGCAGCTTAAAGAGTTAATTCAATCTGCTACATTCCCCAATTTATTATTAAATCTTTTCTCTGGTATTGTACTTGGGCTTTATGTATATTATCTGATTGCTGCACATAAAGATTGGCGCTTTGTAGCACTACCCAATACCTTAATTGTAGGTCTTTTTATCATTGGTGCATTGTTTATCCTAAGTGGAAAATATCTTTTTATACATTTTTTTTCGTGGACCTTAAATAAAAAACAAAGTGGAGAACAATACCTCTTTAATGTGTTTTTGGTCTATAAAATAATGGGGCTTATGTTACTCCCTTTTGTGATTATGCTCGCCTTTAGTGCTCAGTCGCTTCATTCGGGTTTAGTGATTAGCTCGTTAATTTTATTGTTTTTACTCTATTTAAATCGCAATTATCGTTCGTGGAATATTTTCTCCCCAGAATTCCAAAACAGTATATTCCATTTTTTAATGTACCTTTGCGCCTTTGAGATTTTGCCCATGGCAGCATTGATAAAAACTGTAAGCTTATTATTAAATTAAAATAGTAATAAATCTTACACCCTAAGGAATCGAAATTTAAAAGAAAAATTGTAGAACCTAGTATTGTAAAATGGCTAAAACAGTTGTGGCAACAAAACCCAAAACCAAAAGCACTAAAACCAAAACAAGTAACAAAAGTAGCGTTAAGAAAACAACTGCAGTAGTTAAAAAAACTGCCGCTAAAAAAACGAAAATTGTTACAAGTGAAGTATTAGAAAAAAAGTCTAAACCCGGCAGAAAACCTTTAATGGAAAAACCCATTATTGAAAATACCCTTGCTGCACCTCAAATAGCACCTTTTGATAGTGTAAAAGAGGTGAAAACAATTTTGGTTACATTACCAAAACCAGAAACAGATAAATCTCCTTATTACGAAATCGCTAAAAAATATAATGTATTAGTAGATTTTTTTCCTTTCGTAAAAGTAGAAGGCATTAGTGGAAGAGATTTTAAAAAACAAAAATTAGAAATTGCAGAACATACTGCTGTAATCTTTACAAGTAGAAATGCAGTAGAGCACTTCTTTAGAATTTGTGAAGAAAATCGTACTAAAGTATCGCAAGAGATGAAGTACTTCTGTATCTCTGAAGCAGTAGCTTTATACCTTCAAAAATTTATTCTATACCGTAAAAGAAAAGTGTTTTACAGTGCCGATGGCACTACCGATGGACTACTTGAGGTCATCAGCAAACATAAGCACCAAGAACAATATATCTTACCAACTGCCGACAATGGCAAATCGGAAATCAACCTTTTCTTGACAAAGAATAAAATACCTTTTTCCGAAGCTACGCTCTACCGTACTGTAAGTAACGATATTCAAGAATTGATGGAAAGAAAGTACGACTTATTACTATTCTTTAGCTCTTTGGCTATCCAAACACTTTTTGATTATTTCCCAGACTTCCATCAAGGCGATACAGTGATAGCAGCTTTTGGCCCTGCTACTGCTAAAGCCATACTTGATGCTAAGCTACGTCTTGACCTCAATGCTCCAATGCCTGGTGCGCCTTCAATGGCAGCAGCATTAAATATGTTTTTAGAAGTCAATAAAAAACCTATAAAAAAATAATGCAGCTCTATTATAAAAGGACAAGAGGCGGTTTCAAAATTGAAACCGCCTCTTGTCCTTTTATAAATCTGCCAACGTAGCATTTAAGAATTTCCAGAATTTCTGTACAGAACTTATCTGTACTCTCTCGTCTGGAGAATGTGCTCCAAAAATATTTGGACCAAAAGATATCATCTGCATATTAGGATAGTTACGCCCTATTATCCCACATTCTAAACCCGCATGAACAGCGTTAACATGAGGCTCTTCATTAAAAAGTGCTTTATATTTTTCTTGCATTAAATGTACAATAGGCGCATCTGGTTTGGGCTCCCAACCCGGATATGCACCCGTATAACTCATTGTACCTTTTATACCACTTAAAGCAGCAGTAATCGCATTGGCTAAATCTTGTTTTTCTGTTTCTACAGAACTACGAGTTAAACATTGAATATTAAAAGCTCCTTCTGCAATAACGATTTTAGATAAATTATTTGAACTCTGAACTAAATCTTTTATTGCCGGACTCATACGATAGATGCCATAAGGGCAAGCATAAATAGCACAAAGTAGTTGTTGTTGAAAATCTTGCTCCCATACTACTGTTGGTGCATCTGTAGGTTGAGCTTGAAGTGTTAAATGAGGATCGGTGATATGAAATTCGTTTTTTAATATCGCCTCATATTCTTTTAAGAAGTGCTCCAATACATGGATGTTAGCAGTATCAATACCCAGTACCGCTTGAGCTTCACGAGGTATGGCATTTCTTAAACTACCCCCTTCTAAACGGTGCATCACAAACTTAGTTTTCTCTTGTAAGCAATACAGTAAGCGTGCCATCTGTTTATTGGCATTGGCTCTACCTAAATGAATGTCGCCACCAGAGTGACCACCAGTTAAACCTGTAAGACTAAGGGTAAAAAAGGAATAACCTTGTGGTATAGCAGTTGTATGATATTGACCTGTACAAGTAATATCTAAGCCCCCTGCACAACCTATTGTCAAATCTGTATCTTCTTCGGTATCTAAATTTAACAACACTTGTGCATGTAACATACCTGCTTTCAAATGAAAAGCTCCAGTCATACCCGTTTCTTCATCTATTGTAAATAAGGCCTCCAATGGCGGGTGTACGGCATTCTTGTCGGCAAGTATGCTCATTATAGCAGCAACTCCTATACCATTATCTGCTCCTAATGTAGTACCATTAGCTTTTATCCAATCACCATCTTGATACATCTCAATAGCTTGGGTAGCAAAATCAAAAATAGTAGCTGCATTTTTTTGATGCACCATATCCAGATGGCTTTGTAAGGCTACAATAGGTTGATGCTCTTTACCTACAGAACCAGGCTTTTTTATTATAACATTACCCACTTCATCGCTTGTGGTTTCAAGCCCTAAATCCTCACCAAACTTTTTAATAAAAGCCACCACTTGAGCCTCTTTTTTAGAGGCACGTGGTATTTGGTTTAAGGCATAAAAATGCTGCCACAAGGCTTTGGGTTCATTATTGATGATTGTTGTTCCCATTAATGTATTTCTTTTAGTTTATACTCAAAATTAAGGCTTAATACAGGTAGCTATTGTTCTATAAATGTTAATCTCTATCACAACAGCATCATCTACTAATAGGGCTTACTAATGCCGGTATAATTATGAGGGGTAATTGTTTTTAATTCTTTTTTCAACTTAGCAGTAATCTTAAGTCCGTCAATAAACTTGTGCATGGTTGTTTTATTGATGCCACCTTTCCCTCTAGTTAGCTCTTTTAAGGCTTCATAAGGTTGTGGATATTTTTCTCTTCTCAAAATAGTTTGAATAGCTTCTGCCACTACTGCCCAATTTTGCTCTAAATCATCTTGAATTTTTTCGGGATTGAGCAATAGTTTTGAAATGCCTTTTTCTAAAGATTTTAAAGCCAACATGCTATGCGCCATAGGTACACCAATGTTGCGCAATACCGTACTATCGGTCAAATCGCGTTGCAAACGACTTATAGGTAATTTTGCAGCAAGGTGCTCCCAAAGTGCATTTGCAATACCTAAATTACCTTCTGCATTTTCAAAATCAATAGGGTTAACCTTATGTGGCATAGCAGAAGAGCCTATTTCTCCTTTTTTAGTTTGCTGTTTAAAATAATCTAAGGAGATATATGTCCAGATATCTCTAGCAAAATCTATCAAGATGGTATTGATTCTTTTTAAGGCATCAAATTGCGCAGCAAGGTGATCGTAATGCTCTATTTGAGTGGTAAACTGCATACGCTCTAAACCTAACTTTTTACTTACAAAATCATTTGCCCATTTTACCCAATCTACTTTAGGATACGCTACATGATGTGCATTAAAATTACCAGTTGCGCCTCCAAATTTTGCAGCAAAAGGCAGCACACTTAATAATTGTATTTGTCCTTCTAATCGCTCTACAAAAACCATTAGCTCTTTACCTAAAACAGTAGGCGATGCGGCTTGACCATGCGTGCGTGCTAGCATTGCTACCTTCTTCCATTGTTGTGCTTTTTTTCTTAGATCTAATACTAAATTTTGTATGGCAGGAAGGTAACTTTCTTCTAATGCATTTTTCCATGATAATGGTATTGCAGTATTGTTTACATCTTGTGAGGTAAGCCCAAAATGTACCCATTCACTATATGCAGATGCGCCAATAGATTCTAATTTGTGCTTTAGAAAATATTCTACTGCCTTAACATCATGATTGGTAGTTTTCTCAGTATTCTTAATCCATTGAGCATCTTCAATAGAAAAATCTTTATACCATAATCTTAACTGTGCCGGTTTTATTTTTGGGTCTAATTTGAATACTTTTTTTTCTGCTAAAAATAAAAAATACTCCACCTCAACCCATACTCTATAACGTATTAATGCAAACTCTGAAAAATAAGAAGCTAATGGAGCTAATGCTGCTCTGTACCTGCCATCAATAGGGCTTATAGCACTTAATGTTGATAATTCCATAGTGCAAAAATACAAATTAAACGCTTTATAATGGCTGTTCATAACTTAATTTAAACCCTATAAGTACTTATAAAAAAAAGCAGGTGTTCTAAATCTATCGTTTAAAATACCTGCTTCTATTTATACTTGACGATGTATTATTTTTTCATACAGCGTTCAATCTCGTCTGCACGGATGGGAATATTTTTGAAAAGATCAATATTGCCATTTTTAGTAAGCCAATAGTTATTCTCAATTCTTATTCCTATTTGCTCTTCTTCAATATAAATGCCGGGCTCAATGGTAAAGAGCATACCCTCTTTTAAAGCTAGTGTACGGGTACCTACATCATGCACATCAATCCCTAAATGATGACTGATGCCGTGATAAAAATAGCGCCGGTATGCGGGGTTTTCTGGGTCTTGGTTTTTAATATCTGCTTTTGTGATTAAACCCAGTTTAAGAATTTGTTTTTCCATTTCAGCATTTGTTTTCTTTACATATTCTGTAAAAACAATGCCGGGTTTCAAAATAGATTTTGCATAGAGGTGTGCATCTAATACCGCATTATACACTTCTTTTTGTCGTTTAGTAAATTTACCATTTACAGGAATACTTCTGGATAAATCGGCACTATAATTACCATAGGAAGCACCAAAATCCATTAAGATAATCTCTCCATCTTTACACTCCTTGTTGTTTTCAATATAGTGGAGTACTCTAGCTCTATCGCCACTGGCTAATATTGGGTCATAAGCATGCTTGCAAGCTCCATTGCGGATAAATTCATGAATAATCTCTGCTTCAATTTCATTTTCATACACACCGGGTTGTATAAATTTCATCACCCTTCTAAAAGCATTCTCTGTAATGTCAATCGCTTTTTGAGTGATAGCTACTTCTTCTTTTGTTTTAATAGCACGCAACTCTTTTACCAGCTTTGCTGCACGCTCATATTGATGCAAAGGATATTGACGCATCAAATTTTGAACAAACAACAAATCAGGACGGAATAGCTGTGTATCCAATCGGTCGTTCTCATTGGTGTTTAAATAAACAGTATCTGCATTATGCATCATTACTTGCAGCATAGTTGGAAAACTATCTGCCCATTGAATATTTGCAATACCCGATATTTTTGTAGCCTCTGCTTTAGTAAGTTTATGGCCTTCCCATTTTTCTAAATGCTCATTAGGTCTTAATAACACTAATACTTCTTTTGCACTTTGATCAGGATTATCTGGATATAATACCAAGTAAGATTTTTCTTGCTCTATACCACTTAGCCATAACACATCACTATTGGGTCTAGGGTTATAAATAGCATCTCCATTAGTGCTCAATACTTCATTAGCTTGAAATATTGCAATCGAATTGGCTTTCATTTTTTTAGCAAAACGTTGTCTGTTAAGGCTTGCAAGCTTTGCTAACTCTAATTGATTTTTCATATTGTATATTTAATTTCTAAAATAATTTTCAAATAGTCTCTATTATATTCTTGCTCTCCAAGGTATTTCAACGCCCTTACGAATATGAGTGATATACCTAGCTAAAACAAAAAGATAATCGGATAAGCGGTTCAAATAAGGGATAATTAAATCGCTTGATAAAGGTTCTTGCTCTTGAAGTACTACACATAAACGCTCTGCTTTTCTACATACACATCTAGCAATATGGGCTACAGATGCAGCTTGTTGCCCACCCGGTAAAATAAAATTACGCATTTCAGGGAGTTGCTCATTCATTTTATCCATTTCCTTTTCAAGATAATCCAGGTCTTCTTGATGCAAGTCTGGTAATTTCATCTTTACCTCTTTTACCGGACTTGTAGCCAGCTCAGCGCCTATCGTAAATAAGCGATCTTGTATCGTACGAATAGATAGTGTAATAACATCATCTTGCAAGGTATCATTTAACAAACCCAAAAAAGAATTTAATTCATCTACCGTACCATAACTTTCTATCCTGA
>JBDHYE010000005.1:0-13320 GCA_039811245.1 Chitinophagaceae bacterium
ATTATTACCATAGGTAGTTACTATGATACCTTGAACGATTTAGTGTTAGGTATGGGTATTGTATTTGAAATCCCTATAGTGGTTTACTTTTTAGCTAAGATAGGCGTACTCACTCCGGCGATTATGCGGAAACAACGCAGGGTGGCGATATTAATTATTTTTGTATTGGCTGCCGTCATTACCCCACCCGATTGGTTTAGCATATGGATGGTTGCGGTACCCTTAATATTTCTATATGAAGCAGGCATCGTTATTGCCACAAAGGTTTTAAAAAGCAAACATTTACCAAGTAATAAGTACGACAATATTTAATATTTATTTTATGAACACTACAAGTACAACCTTAAACATAGCCATTGGGGCAGATCATGCCGGATATGAATTAAAAGAAGCACTTAAAAAAGCTTTTAGTCAAATAAACTTTATTGATAAAGGCACCTACAGTACTGAGAGTGTAGATTATCCAGATTATGCACACCCGGTAGCTCAAGAGGTGGCTCAAGGCAATGTGCCACTTGGAATACTTATCTGCGGAAGTGGTGAGGGCGTATGCATTACTGCAAATAAACATCAAAATGTAAGGGCTGCATTGTGCTGGAATATAGAGGTAAGCCAATTGGCGCGCCAACACAATAATGCCAATATCATCTGTTTACCAGCAAGATTTATTGATTTAGCTACAGCTACAGCTATGGTACAAGCCTTTTTAGACACCCCTTTTGAGGGAGGAAGGCATGAAAAAAGAGTTCAAAAAATATCTTGTAATTAATTCATTCTATATAAAGCAAGTATTTAGGGTTATGAGTATGAAATCATGCTGATAACCCTTTTTGTTTGTGTTAAATCCTCTTATATTTGTCCGATTAAAAACATTGCATTTATGCTCAACTCTTTTTTAAAAAAGTACGCTAACCATCTTTGGATCATTCTCATTTTCGCATTAATATCTTTTTGGTATTGTTTACCTCAATTTCAAGGTAAAAAAATAAATATGCATGATACCATTTCATGGGAAGCATCAATACGTCAATTGCAACAATATGAAGACTCAACAGGTATAAAGCCATTGTGGAGCAATGCAATGTTTGGAGGTATGCCTACCTACTCTATTTATGCTACAGGTGTACACAATTACATTTATAATATTCAAACAGCATTAGACAAAATAGTACCCTTTCCTGCCTTTTTGTTTTTCTATTGCATGTTAGGATTTTTTATTTTAGGTCTTGCCTTAGGATTTCAAAAATGGATTGCAGCTCTTGGTGCTGTAGCCTATGCTTTTGCCACTTACAATCTAGGTTTGGTAGCTTCGGGGCATATTACAAAAATGTATTCCTTGGCAGAAATGCCAGGAGTATTGGCGGGGCTTATCCTTATTTATAAGGGTAATCGTTGGACAGGAGCGGCACTCTTAGCAGTATTTATGAGTTTGCTATTAAGTGCAGGGCACTATCAAATGGTGTATTACACGATGATCATGCTCTTCTTTGCAGCATTATGGATGAGCATTGATTTATTTAGAAAAAAAGAAATTAAAAGTTGGTTAATTAGTACTTTAGTTATTGTTGGAGTAAGTCTATTAAGTTTTGGACCCTCACTACCAGTTATTTTAAGTACTAAAGAATATACTGCATATACGATGCGTGGTGGTGGTAGTGAACTTAACAAACTTAAAAAGAGCAGCACAAAAACAAAAGGAGGATTAGATATAGAATATGCATATCGCTGGAGTAATGATATTGGAGAAACCTTTTGTTTTCTAATTCCTCAACTTTATGGTGGTGGTAATGGTCAAAATCTAGGTACAGATTCAAAATTTTATGAAGCACTTACTAATGTGGGTGTACCTGAGCAATACGCTGAACAATATGCAAGCCAAGCACCTACCTATTGGGGTTCTCAGCCTTTTTTAGCCGGACCTGTTTATTTTGGAGCTATTATTTGTTTCCTATTTGTGTTGGGTATGTTAGTAGTGCCTTCAAATCATAAATGGTGGATCTTAACCACCTGCATAATTGCAGTTCTATTATCTTTTGGACGTAATTTACCTTCATTAAATAATTGGCTCTTTTACAATTTACCTTACTACAATAAGTTTAGGGTACCCTCAATGATTTTAGTTTTACCACAACTATTATTCCCATTATTAGGAATGTGGGCTCTAAACGATATTTTATCTAAAAAAATTAGCGGAACGGAACTCATCAAAAAATTAAAAACGGCCACCCTCATTACCGCTGGTATTTGTATTTTGGTAGGTGTAGGAGGTCAAGCTTTTTTTGATTTTAAGAGCTCAGGACTTAATACTAGCGATCAGCAATTAGCAGAACAGTTTAGTAAAAGTGCTGGTGGTAGTGCAGAGATAGGTCAAAAAGTAATAAAAGCGCTACAAGAAGACCGTTCGAATATGGCTATGAAAAGTGGTTTAGGTTCAGCGCTATTGATACTAGCCGCAGCAGGGTTAATTTGGGCTTTTGAAAAAGGTAAAATTAAAAAAGAAGTTGCTATAGCAGGTATTGCTTTACTGGTACTACTGGATTTAATCCCTACCGCAAAAAAATATCTTAATGATAACAATTTTATTGACGAAAGTGAATATGAAGCCCAATTTGAACCACGTCCGGTAGATGCTCAAATATTAAAAGACCCCGACCCTTATTATCGTGTATTAGATTTAAGTAGAAATACCTTTAACGATGCCGTACAATCTGCCATTCATAAAACTGTAGGTGGGTATAGTGCTATTAAAATGGAAGCTTATCAAGATTTGATAGATATTTATTTAAGCGGACCATTTAACCACCAAGTATTGAATATGCTCAATACTAAATATGTCATCTTTAACGGTGGGCCAAATGGACAAGCCGTAGCACAAGCCAATCCTCAAGCTTGTGGCAATGCTTGGTTTGTACAAAATGTAAAATTTGTACCCGATGCCGATGCTGAAATGGAGTCTATGAGAGCGCCAGGTTTTGGAGATACCCTTCAGATGCCTAATGCTTGGAATGCTCGTCAAACAGCTATTGTAAGAAATACATTTGCATCAAACTTAAACAATCAAAGTTCATTTATGAATGATAGTACATCAAGTATCCTATTAGATAAATATGGACTTAACGAAATCAGTTTTGTTTCTCAAAATGCACATAATGGTTTTGCAGTTTTTTCAGATGTCTATTATGATAAAGGCTGGAAAGCTTATATAGATGGTAAAGAAAGCCCAATAGTACGTACAGATTATATTTTAAGAGGATTAAGTATTCCTGCGGGAAAACATAAAATAGAATTTAAGTTCTATCCAGAAACGTTTTATAAGAGTAACAATTTTGCAGGTATCAGCAGTATTTTAATTTATTTACTGATAGGTGCAGCATTATTTATGGCTTATAAGAACAGTAAAAAGGAACAAGCTACTTCTTAATTTTATATAAAATGACAGTCGCTCCAACTAATAATTTACTACGTAAACTTTTCCGATTAAGGAAAGAAATGAGTTGGGGTTTTTATATCTGTGATTTTATTTTTAGACGCATATTAAGACAAAACAGTGGTGTTAAGTGGGCTGTTCATCACACAAGTACCATACACAATGCTGAGCGTATTAAAAGAGGTTTAAATGTTTACCCTGGTGATTCTCCTGGTGTATATATTAATGCTTACAACGGAATAGAAATAGGTGATTATACCAATATTGGGCCACAAGTAGCTTTAGTATCGGTGAATCATGATTTTATTGACAATGAAAAACCTCAACTTGCCGCTCCGATAGTCATTGGTAAATTTTGTTGGATTGGTAATGGGGCTACCCTACTACCCGGCGTAACACTTGGCGATTTCACTATAGTAGGAGCAGGAGCTATCGTAACAAAAAGTTTTACAGATGGCTATTGTATCCTAGCTGGAAACCCTGCCAAAATTATTAATACATTGAACCCTCAAGAATGTAAAGATTTTGCAAGCACAAAAAACACTTACTAAAGCTTTTACAGGCAATTCTGTTTTGATATTCTTAGCAAGATTGTTTCCTGCTTTGGCTTTTACTACTATTTGGATATTAGCTTCTAAATATCTTTCAGCAAGTGAATATGGTAATTTTCAAAAATTCTGGACACAACTATTTTTTATAAGTGCACTAGCCGTTATCGGCTTCCCAACTTTTATCATCAACTATCCACCAGCAGAAGCATTTCAATACATAAAAAAAATAAGTATAAAATTTCTGCCTTGGTATATTCTATTATTAATCCTTGTATGTAGTATTTTTTCTTGCGCTCAAAATTTATTGCACATTACTTCAGGCTATAATGCTGGTATATTGCTAGCTGTTATCGTTATCAATTTTATACTTGATGCTTTACTCATTGTTATTCATAAGACCAAGAGTCTTGTAGTATTAAGTTTTTTATATTCTCTGGCTTTTTGTTTAATGATGATTTATGCATTTCAAAATCATTTTTCATTAAACCAGTTAATTTCATTTCTAGTTGTAATAGCAGCCATCAGAGCAGTAATTAGCTTTATTATTTTAATTAAAAATTATAATTTAATAAGCGCCAA
This sequence comes from Chitinophagaceae bacterium, assembly GCA_039811245.1. Taxonomy (GTDB): domain Bacteria; phylum Bacteroidota; class Bacteroidia; order Chitinophagales; family Chitinophagaceae; genus Rurimicrobium. Next base: position 4,558 of record JBDHYE010000005.1, read on the forward strand.
TGAAAGCAAGGATATTGATTTAATGCTGGTTCAAAAGAATAAATTTTGGTGGCACTTGGGTTTGAATGATATGATGATACAAGTGTTTCGCTGGGCCGACAAATTTGTACTTTCTTTTATTTTAAGCTCAGAGCTTTTTGCATTATATTTTAATGGCGCTACAGAAATATTTATTTTCAGTATCCTCTTTGCTGCTGTTAGTAGTGCTGCTATTCAATATTGGGCTAATCAAAAAAATAGTACTAACAAGCAAGATAAAATACCGTTAATCCATTTTAGCACCCAACTGTTGGCTTCAGTTATGTTGCCGCTGTTTTGGTATTTTATATTTTTTCATGAGAACTTCTTAATACATATTTTTTCTGAAAAATACCTTGCTTCGGCTTCTATTTTCATCATAGCTCAAGCAGTTTTACCGCTTAGGTGTTTCTCTTTTACAGCTATTTTACAAAGCGAACATCAAGGGGCAATCATAAATAAAGGAGCACTTTTAGACTTTGTCATTGCAATAATTTTAGTTTACCCCTTGTATAGACTTTTAGGTTTAGAAGGTATTGTACTTGCCTTTGTGATTTCCACTTATTGTCAAGCATTTTATTATAGTTTCCATATTTCAAAAACACTACAAAAATCATTAATTCAAATTTTTCCATTAAAGCAGGTCTCACTGCTTTTTATTGCAATAGGTTTTCTAATGTTATGCTTGAAATTACTTCTTAACCAGATGGCATTAAGTAGTTCTGCAATCTTTATCATTTCAGTAATCGTAGCGGTACTAATAACTTTAGTGTTATTTTTACGAACACAATCATTATTAAAAATGTTTAATAAAAAAATTAAAAAAATCTAATCATGTTTTATGAAAAATAAAACAGAACATTAGAGTAGTTTTGCACTTAAATATCTTAAAATGACTTTTGAAGAATATTTAGCTTATTTTGAACAGCTATTACAATCCAATAATCTTGATGCGCCCTATTCAGACCCTGAATATTTTAATTATACAAAACTAAATTGGTCAAGGCTCAATAGGTGGCTTAAAACGGGTCAATTAAATGAAACCATAAAAACCACACTTGCGCAAATTACAACTCCACAAAAATGGATTCTGATTAGTGAACCTTGGTGTGGTGATGCTGCACATATTGTTCCGTTTATAAATTTAATAGCAAAAGAAAATCCAAACATACAGCTACATATAGAGTTGAGAGATGCAGCTCCTTATAGAATTGAACAATATCTTACCAATGGAGTAAGCAAGTCTATCCCTATTCTTGTGATAAAAGATGTTGATGAAAAGGATTTAGTAATCTGGGGACCACGTCCTAAAAAATGTCAAGAACATTTTCTACAACTAAAAGAAACCAATAATGACATGGAAAGCATTAAAATAGGACTACAACAATGGTACAATAAAGACCAAGGTCAAGAAATCATGAATGAAATAGCATTAGCATTACAAAACCTTCAAAAATAAAACGTAGAATTACATTTATGAAAATAGGAATAATAGGAAGCGGCGCTATGGGTACTGGTATAGCACAAGTATTAAGCATGGCTTCAAATCAAGTAGTTCTAATTGATTCAAATGCTTTAGCTCTAGAAAAAGCTCAAAATAATTTAAAGAATACTTTTTCAAAGCTGAAAGAAAAAGGTAAAATCAGCGCACAAGATGAGCAACGCTTTTACCAACAAATCACTTTTGAATCAGACTACCAATCTTTACAAGATGCCGATTTAATAATTGAAGCCATCATTGAAGATATTCAAGTAAAAAAGAAGCTGTTTAAAGAATTAGAATCCTGGGTTAGTGATAGCTGTATTTTAGCTACTAATACCTCATCTCTTTCAATAGCTTCAATTGCTGCTGCTTGTAATCTGCCAGAACGTTTTATCGGAATTCATTTTTTTAACCCGGCTCCGCTTATGGCTTTGGTTGAAATCATTCCAGCTGTACAAACTGATGCCCAACTGGCCAATAAAGTTAAAAACTGGGTAAGTACTTGGGGGAAGCTACCTGTTATCACCAAAGACACACCGGGTTTTATCGTAAATCGTGTAGCACGCCCTTTTTATAGTGAAGCCTTACGACTGTTAGACGAATCTTATGCTAATTGTGCTACCATTGATGCCGCTATGACCCAAGTAGGATTTAAAATGGGACCTTTTACTTTGATGGATTTTATTGGTCATGATGTCAATTATCTTGTTACAGAATCTGTTTACCAAGCACTATATTATGACCCAAGATTTAAACCCTCTTTAAGTCAAAAAAGACTTTTGGAAGCAGGATACTTAGGGAAAAAATCTGGTAGAGGTTTTTATAGATATAACCTTGAAAACACAGACCCAGAAAGCAATGCAATAGACCATTCAAAATTAGAATACATTGCAAATAGAATCTTGGCAATGCTGATAAATGAAGCAGCAGATGCATTATTTTTAAATATTGCGACTAAAGAAGATTTAGAATTAGCAATGACTAAAGGCGTAAACTACCCTAAAGGTTTAATGGCTTGGGGAGAAGAAATCGGTTGGCAACAAGTAGCTCATACTTTAGACCAGTTATACCATTATTATCATGAAGACCGCTATAGGTTAAGCCCCTGGATAAGAAATAAAATAGCAAACTGAAAATTAAAATTATGAATCAAGCATATCTAGTAGATGGAGTTCGTACTCCAATAGGAAATTTAAAAGGATCATTAGCAGGTATCCGTACAGACGATTTAGCAGCTATGGTACTTAAAGAGTTAATACATCGTAACCCCAATATTGACCCTAGTCAAATTGGTGATGTGATTATGGGTTGTGCTAATCAAGCAGGAGAAGACAATAGAAATGTAGCACGCATGGCTTTATTGTTAGCAGGAATACCTGAAAACGTACCCGGTGAAACCGTAAATAGATTATGTGCATCTGGTCTATCGGCAGCCATAAGTGCAGCCAGAGCTATACAATGTGGTGATGCAGAACTAATGATTGCCGGAGGCGTTGAAAATATGACTAGAGGCCCTTTAGTGATTTCTAAATCGGCGCAGATATTCGGTGGTGATGCTCAAATTTATGATTCTACTTTTGGCTGGCGCTTTATTAACCCTAAAATGAAAGAAGCTTATGGAGTTGATGGCATGGGCGAAACTGCCGAAAACCTTGCCGATAGAGACCAAATAAGCCGAGAAGATCAAGATAAATTTGCTCTTGCCTCTCAATTAAAAGCAGCTAAAGCACAAGCCAGTGGGCGTTTGGCAAAAGAAATTATGCCTGTAGTAATTCCACAAAAAAAAGGTGATGCACTGGTATTTGACAAAGATGAGTTTGTTAAACCTACAACAAATTTAGAAACATTAGCCAAACTACGTCCAGCATTTAGAAAAGAAGGAACGATTACAGCAGGTAATGCCTCTGGGCTAAATGATGGCGCTGCGGCACTATTATTAGCCTCTGATTTTGCTGTTGAAAAATATCAATTACAACCTAAAGCCAGAATAGTAAGTTCTGGTGTGGCAGGTGTTAGTCCTAGAATTATGGGTATAGGACCTGTGCCCGCCTCTCAAATAGCATTAAAAAGAGCTGGTTTAAGTTTAGACCAAATAGACCTTATTGAATTGAATGAAGCATTTGCAGCTCAAAGTTTAGCCTGCATAAGGGCCTTAGGTTTAAAAGATGATGACCCTAGGATAAATGTTAATGGTGGTGCTATTGCGCTTGGACATCCATTAGGTATGAGTGGCGCTAGAATTCTCAATAGTGCAGCTATCGAACTCCAAGAACAAAATAAAAAATATGCCTTAGTTACCATGTGTATTGGTGTAGGACAAGGCTTTGCGGTAATTATTGAAAAGGTATAACTAAATAGATTTTTAATTTAATAACTAAATGAAATTAATGACAAAATATTTTAAACTGACAAAATAAGTTTCAATTTGAAGAAAACCATTAATGTTTATCATTATTACTTGGCAATAATAAAATGTAAAAAGCTGTTCAAGAAAATTGAACAGCTTTTTTACTTATGTCGGGACGACTAGATTCGAACTAGCGACCCCTTGCACCCCATGCAAGTGCGCTACCGGGCTGCGCTACGTCCCGAAACATTTCCGGATTTTGGTGCGCAAAGATAAAGTATTTTTACAAATAACCTAATGCAAACTAGAACTAATTAATCTTAAAAATTCACTACGTGTTTCATTCGTTTCAAAAGCACCACTAAATGCTGAGGTGGTAGTAACACTATTTTGTTTTTGAACTCCACGCATCATCATACAAAGGTGTTTTGCCTCTATAACTACTGCTACGCCTTGAGGTGCTAAGGTTTCTTGAATCACATCTAAAATTTGACGTGTCAAACGTTCTTGTACTTGTAACCTACGGGCATAGCAATCTACCACTCTAGCTATTTTACTCAATCCTGTAATTGTACCATTGGGAATATAGGCCACGTGGGCTTTCCCAAAAAATGGGAGCATGTGATGCTCGCAAAGACTATACAACTCAATATCTTTCACGATAACCATTTCATTATACTCTTCATGGAATTTTGCAGATTCTAAAATCTGTTTAGCATCCATTTGATAGCCTTGCGTTATATATTGCATAGCCTTAGCTACACGCTCAGGTGTTTTTAACAAACCTTCTCTTTGGGTATCTTCTCCCAACAACTGCATTGTAGAATGATAATGTGCTTCTAATGCTTGTGTCACTTGAGCATCATAGTGCTCTGTTTTTTTATAAGCCAAAATATAAAATTTTATTCGTTAAGATGCTTCGCCATAATAGCAAACATAAATATTTTGTGTTTCTAGTAATTTAACGCAATGCAACTGAGCTCCATGATCAATTATATCTTGAGCGATTTGCTCCCAGATAGCTATTGCCAAATTTTCAGCGCTAGGCATTTTACCTTGCATGAAACTTACGTCAAGATTAAGGTTTTTATGATCCACCAGATCTATTACTTTTTCTTTAATGATAGCACTAAGTGTTTTAGCATTAAAAATATATCCTGTCTCAGCACCTGGCACACCTTTTACAGTAACATGCAATTCATAATTATGTCCATGCCAATTAGGATTACTGCACTTTCCAAACACTTCATAATTTTTTTCTGGCGACCATTCTGCTCTAGCCAATTTATGTGCCGCATTAAAATGTTCTACTCTTGTAAGATATACCATCTAAAACGTAATTTTGTACAAAAATAACTTAATTCACACCATTAGCCAAGTAAGAAAATATTCGAAACAATTTTGATGAATAAACTATTAATTTGCGCTGCAACAGCATTTGAAATAAACCCTTTAATCCAATATTTAAACGCCAACTGGCAAAGAAATTCTAACACATTTTTTCTAAACAATAAATTTAGTATTAGAGTTGAAATCATTGGCGTAGGAATGATGGAGGCTGCATATCATTTAGGTAAAATAACAAGCCAAGAATCATTTGATATATCAATACTAGCAGGAGTAGCAGGAGCTTTTGATAAGGGCATAGCCTTAGGAGAATTGTGTATGGTAACAAAAGAATATTATGGCGATTTGGGAGCAGAAAGTCCGAATCATTTTATTGATATTTTTGAATTAGGATTATTAGAAAAAGATAAAGCACCTTTTACCCTTAAAGCTATCGAAAACCCTTATATAAACACCATTCCCTTTAATGATTTAAAACATTGTACTTCGATTTCAGTAAATACCGTTAGTGGTTGTCAAGAAACCATTATACAACGTAAAGCAAGACTGGACGTTCAAATTGAAAATATGGAAGGTATTGCCTTTCATTATGCTTGCACACAAAATAAAATACCCTTCGCACAGATTAGAGCTATCTCAAATTATGTTATTCCTAGAGATAAAAGTACATGGCAAATGGATTTAGCCATTAGCAAGCTCAATCAGTATTTAATTCAATGGATAGAAAATAATATTGTTAATGAAAAAATTTAGTTTAGGATTTAGTCCTTGCCCTAACGATACCTTTATCTTTGATGCTTTAGTCCATCATAAAATAGATACAAAAGGATACCATTTTGAATATCTATTAGAAGATGTAGAAGCTTTAAACCAAAAAGCATTATCGCATAGCCTAGATATTACAAAATTGAGTTTTGGTACTTATTTACATTTAAGTCATAGCTACCGTTTATTAAATGCCGGAAGTGCCTTGGGTAAAGGTGTTGGGCCTTTATTAGTGAGTAAAACAGAGATTCCATTTAATAAAATTGAAAAACACACTATTGCCATACCGGGCTTCAACACTACAGCAAATTTACTTTTAAGCATGGCAGCACCCAAAGCTCAAAACAAACAATGTTTTCTGTTTAGTGAAATCGAAAATGTGGTATTGAACAATCAAGTAGATATAGGCTTAATCATTCATGAAAATAGATTTACATATCAAGATAAAGGACTAAAAAAAATTATAGATTTAGGCGATTGGTGGGAGCAGCAATTTAATGCAGCGATACCATTAGGAGGAATTGTTATCAAAAAAGAATATCCGATAGAAATTAAACAAGATATTGAACAATTAATTAAAGAAAGTATTGACTATGCTTGGCAGCACTACCCTAGCCTTAGTCCTTTTGTAGAGCAACATGCACAAGAAATGTCGCAAGAGGTTATGCGAAAACACATCGAGTTATATGTAAATGAATTTTCGAGTAGCTTAGGTAATATAGGTAAACATTCTATACTACAGTTTTTTAACCAAGCCTACAAGGTGGGTTTAACAGACAAACAAGTATCAGAACAAGAGTTATTTTAATTGGCTTATAAATCTAATAAGCCATCTGGTAAAGATACCTTTAATTGTTTCAGTGCCCAGTTTGTTTCAATCAATAAAGGAGCTACTAAAGGTATCAGCACTTCTTTACCCTTATAATTTAAGCTGCCTACCCATTGGTGGCCGGTTTGAGCAATATCGGTTAAGGTACCTAACACTCCTAGCTGAGTGTCTAACACTTCAAAACCAATCCATAAAATAGGGCTATTGATTTTTGCTTGTTCAAGAATCTTTGTTTCTACATAAACAGCTTTACCCACAAGCTTTTTAGCCATATCAATTGTACTAGTATCTTCAAAGAGTACATGATATTCTTGATCATTGACGGCTTTTACCTGATGAACAAAATATGGAATATGACTTCCTTTCTGCACAGCAACAAATAAAATCATTCCTTTTTGCAACCAATTACTTTTACCAGCTTGATGGGTTAAAATTAATTGACCATTTAAACCATGAGTGGCTACTAGTTTTCCGATTCTTAGCATTTTGCAAAAATAAGAAAGCACATTGAGCTAAAGTAAAATAAAAAGAACTATTCTAATGATAAAGAATTGAAACGATGCTTGTATATTTGATAAATGGACAATGCAATAAAAGATATCCTAATACTGATTACAAATGACGATGGTGTAAATGCGCCAGGTATTAAAAATCTAATAGATGCCATGAAAGGTTTAGGAACTCTTGTAGTAGTAGCACCAGATAGTCCTCAAAGTGGCAAGGGGCATGCCGTAACCATTGGTGAACCATTAAGAGTACAAAAGATTGATATTTTTGATTCAATCGAAGCCTATCAATGCTCAGGCACTCCTGTAGATTGTGTAAAATTAGCAACACATCAAATATTGAAACGTAAGCCTGACCTCTGTGTAAGTGGTATTAATCATGGACAAAATGCCTCCATAAATGTTATTTATTCTGGCACCATGAGTGCCGCTATGGAAGCCGCTATTGAGGGTGTACCTTCTGTGGGTTTTTCACTCGCCGATTTTAGTTTTAATGCTGATTTTAGTTTGGCTAAAAAAATAGCAAGACAAATAGCAATTAAAATACTTGAATCTAAAGTAGCTCCTCATTTTCTATTAAATGTCAATATCCCCAAATGCAAGGAAAAAGATTTTAAAGGAATAAAGGTCTGTAAACAAGCCGATGCTAAATGGTCTGAAAGTTTTGAACATCGTGTGGACCCTTACGGTAAAGATTATTTTTGGATGGTGGGTAATTTTTCACCTAAAGATCTATCTGAAGATAGTGATTTATATGCTATTAAACACAATTATGTATCAATCGTTCCAGTCCAATTTGATCTTACAAATTATACGCTATTAAATACCTTAAAAAATGAATGGGAGGCTTTTTAATTAGCCCCCCAATTCTATGCTTGCTTTGTCGGAATCTATTTTTTTAATGTGCAGAAGATAAATCAATAGCTCCTGCATGTTTAGGGCGTTTAAATGCAAATAAAACTATAGGAACAAATACTAAAAACATAATACCGAGTATCCAAAATACATCCATATAAGTTAATACAGAAGCTTGTTTCATTACCGTATAATCTAGTAATTTGTAGCTACTTTGTGTTGCCTGTTCTGGACTCATACCTTTAGCCATAAAACCTTTGGTAAGCATTGCGCTTCGCTCCCAAAGTGCTGTCTTTTCGGTACTTAAATGTTGTACTATATCAGAGCGATGTTGAGCATTTTGTCTAGACATATAAGTGTTGATTAATGCAATACCAAAAGACCCTCCTAGTTGGCGCATTAAGCCTGTAAAAGATGTACCCTGACTAATCTCCATACCTTTTAAAGTAGATAAGGACACAGCTGTAATGGGCAAGAATAATAAAGACAAGCCTACACCTCTTACTAGGAGCATATTAAAAAATGCTTCACTGCTAGTATCAGGAGTTAAAATGCTAAAACCCCAATAACAAAAAACAAAGAATAAAAGCATACCTGTTGCCAACATTATATT
>JBDHYE010000006.1:0-13264 GCA_039811245.1 Chitinophagaceae bacterium
TTATGATCTAAATAAAAAGATGCTTGATCGCCTAAAAGTTCTTGAATTTTTTGGGTTGCCATATTTGTTTTAAATTAATAATTTTTAAAAAATAATTTTGCAAAGGTACTATAAATTAACATTTGAACAAGACACAGATGTGCATTTTCAAAAATAAATTTTAGTAGCCTAGGCGCTTATCTGCTATAATTTGGAGCTTCTTTTGTGATGACCACATCATGCGGATGACTCTCTGCCATGGAGGCGGCTGTTATTCTTACAAATTGTGATTTTTCCTGTAGTGTTTTAATATCTTTTGCTCCACAGTAGCCCATTCCAGCCCTTAAACCTCCTACAAATTGTTGCATAATTTCGCTCAAATTCCCCTTATATGGCACTCTACCTACGATACCTTCGGGAACTAATTTTTTAATATCTGCTTCTACATCTTGAAAATATCGATCGCTTGAACCTGCTTTCATAGCTTCTACAGAACCCATGCCTCTATAAGATTTAAACTTACGACCTTCGTAAATGATGGTTTCACCAGGACTTTCTTCTGTACCTGCAAAAATGGAACCCGCCATTACACAATTGGCTCCGGCAGCTATGGCCTTAACCATATCTCCAGTATATCTTATACCACCATCTGCAATAACGGGTACGCCAGATTTTTTTAAAGCATTAGATGCTTCTATAATAGCTGTAAGTTGAGGCGCTCCTGCTCCGGTTACGATACGCGTAGTACAGATAGAACCTGGCCCTACGCCTACTTTAACAGCATCAGCACCAGCTTGTGCTAAGGCTTTTGCTCCTTCGGCAGTTGCTACGTTGCCTGCTATGACATTTAAACCTTTAAATGTTTTTTTAACAAGTTTTACCATATCTATTACTCCTTTAGAATGTCCATGGGCACTATCTAAAGTGATAATATCTACTCCGGCAGCAGTTAAAGCCTCTATTCGCTTTAATGAATCGGCAGTAATGCCTACTGCTGCACCAACCAATAATCGCCCCATTTTATCTTTACAAGAATTAGGATGACTTTTTAAATTGATAATATCTCTAAACGTAATTAAGCCTATTAATTTACCTGATTTATCTACAATTGGTAGTTTTTCAATTTTATATTGTTCTAAAATCTTTTCCGCTTTTGCCATATTGGTACCCAAAGCTGCTGTTACTAAATTATCTTTAGTCATAATTTCAGCAATCTTTTTCTTTTCGTTTTTTTCAAAACGTAAGTCGCGGTTCGTAACAATACCTACAAGTTTATTATTGGCACTTACAACTGGAATACCTCCAATTTTATTGTCTTTCATCAATCGTAAGGCATCACCAATGCTAGCATCAGGCTGTAATGTAATGGGGTCAATGATTAATCCAGATTCAGAACGTTTTACTTTTCTTACCTGTTGCGCCTGTTGCTCAATACTCATATTCTTATGCAATATCCCAATTCCGCCTTCGCGTGCCAAAGCCATTGCAAGCCTATCTTCCGTAACAGTATCCATTGCAGCAGATACCATTGGAATGTTTAATGTAATATTTTTGGTAAGTTGAGTATGGATATTTACCTCACGTGGTAATACCTCAGAATAAGCGGGCATTAAAAGTACATCGTCAAATGTAAGCCCTTCTCCGTAAAACTTTGATTTTGCAGCCATTTGCAAAAATAAAAAGGCTTTTACTATTTTTCAAAAAAATTAATAAATTTTAAGAATTTAGTTGAAAGTGTCTTTTTAATTATTGACTAAGTATTTCAAGATAATGGTCTATATATTTTTGACGGTTTTTAGATTGATATTGCTCAATAAATCTAGGATGGTCTAAAACTTCCATTTTGTTAAAAAAACGATACTCTTGATTCAATTGAGTAATAAATTTGGCATTCTTTTTACCTAGTACGATTACGTTTTCTCGTTCTAATCCTAAGGCAAAATGCCATTGCATATAATGCACTATTGATGATTTTAAAGCTAAAAATAATGGGTTTGTATCATAGTAATTAGCATTTACAATAGTGTTATGATTTCCTTGTTTGATAATTGCCAGAGGCATTGGAGAGTTAATGTAATAATCTTTATAAAAAGCAGCAGCACCTCCGTACTGGCGAATCATTTCGTACATAAATACAGATGAAATTTCGTGTGTATGTGCAGTATGCATCTGTATGCCACATTCACTTGACAGTCTTTTAGTGTCTGTAAAAGGTACGCCGGTTACTCCTGCTCCTTTACGACTAGGATTAATACCAATGATAAATTTTCGTTTCTGTTTATCCTGATAATATTTTTTATAAAAAGCCACCATAACCACTAAGGTTTCTGGATTTTCGAGATAGGGATTTAATGTTGAGAAGCCTTGTGGTAATGCTATATCAAGCTTTAATGCTTTATTAAATGCTATTACTTTATCAGAAAAAAAATCAGGCATATATTGAGTTGGTCTTTACATTTCTAAAAACACTTTTTTAAACACATTATTCCAAAGATGTTTTTTCAATTCAATATTTGCACAAAGTGCTTTTAAATTAATAATAGGCATCCATAAAGCATTGTCAAATTTGTTGACCTCGTGTAAAATGAATAGTGCAGAAATAGCTAATTGCTTAGGCACAACTCCAAATAATATAATTTTACTGGCTTTAGTTTGCGTTTTTAAAAGGTTCCAAGATAGCTGCTCTTCTGGTTTTAAAATTAGGGTTTGATATGCTTCTTGCTCTAAATTACAAGCTTTCAAAATCTTCATTAACTGTTCTTCTTCTTCACTACCTTTTTCATAGGGATTTGAAAGAATTAATAGTTCTGTTTGGGGTAAAGCACTTACTTTATTATTATCCCAAAAGTCTTCTACAGCACTGTTTATAATAGATTCATTAAAAATTTGTGGTATTCTATCTTTATGGTCTTGAAACATAACTAAAATGAATATAAAAGAGGTTTGCTAAAAATTCCCTTTCTTTGTGCAAACTTAAATGGAATTATCCATATTTTTTTAGACTAAAATTTAAGCTATGTCGTACGAAATCAAAATTAACAAAATTGAGAAAAGTAGAATTGACCAATTAGATCAGAACAATATTCAATTTGGCAAATTACACTCAGACCATATGTTAGTGGCTCATTATGAAGATGGGGCTTGGTCATCTGTAGAAATAAGACCTTATGAAAATTTAAGCCTAAGTCCAGCTACAACCTTTATCCATTATGGACAAGCCATTTTTGAAGGTGTAAAAGCCTATAAAGATGCTCAAGGGAATGCACAGGTATTTAGACCTATGGATAATTGGAAAAGAATGAATCGTTCTGCACATAGAATGGCATTACCTGAAGTACCAAAAGAGATTTTTATTGATGGTATGAAAGCTTTATTAGAATTAGATAAAGCCTGGATACCCACTCAATATGGCAACTCGCTTTATATTAGGCCATTTATGTTTGCTTCTGATGAATTTATTGGTGTACGCCCTCCTACCCGATTTACATTTATGATTATTACTAGTCCGGCAGCGGCTTATTATAGCAAGGCAGTATCTATTTATGTACAAAACGAATATGTGCGTGCTGTGCCTGGAGGTATAGGATTTACTAAAGCAGCAGGTAATTATGGCGCAAGTATGTACCCTTCTAAAGTAACTCAAGAAAAAGGTTATGACCAAATTCTTTGGACTGATGCTTTTGAACATAAATATGTTCAAGAAATTGGTACAATGAACGTATTCTTTGTAATTGGTGATACAGTAATCACTCCAGACCTTAAAGATGGTACAATATTGGCTGGTGTAACCAGAGATAGTGTCATACAGCTACTTAAAGCAAAAGGAATGAAAATTGAAGAACGCAAAATATCAATTGATGAAATAGAGGAAGCCTATAAAAATGGTCAATTAAAAGAAGCTTTTGGCACTGGAACAGCGGCATCGGTAGCACCTATTGGCAAATTAACGTATAAAGAAGAAACAATGGCTTTAAAACCAGTAGAAGAATGGGAAGTGATGAACTGGATTAAAACATCGTTAGATGATATACGTTATGGTAAAGTGAAAGATACTTTTGGCTGGATTATGCCAATTGAATAAATTTATATTAACGAAAATAAAAATCCCTTTATGATAAACTCATAAAGGGATTTTTATTTAATAATTATCGAGAGCAAGCCAAATTTAAACTGAAAGATTAAAATCTCTTAAAGCATCGTTTAAGCTGGTTTTAAGATTTGTGGACTCCTTACGTTGCCCAATAATCAAAGCACAATTAACATGATAAGTGCCCGCTGCAAATGTTTTAGGATAAGTACCCGGTATGACCACACTTCTTTCAGGTACAAAACCTTTATACTCTTTAGGCTCTGCGCCGCTAACATCAATTATTTTAGTAGATTGAGTTAGAACCACATTAGCGCCTAAAACAGCTTCTTTAGCTACTCTTACTCCTTCTACCACAATACACCTTGAACCTATAAAACAACCATTTTCAATAATCACAGGTGCTGCTTGCAAGGGTTCTAATACACCACCAATACCTACTCCTCCGCTAAGATGTACATGTTTTCCAATCTGTGCACAAGAACCTACGGTAGCCCAAGTATCCACCATTGTTCCCTCATCTACATAGGCACCTATATTTACATAAGAAGGCATCAATACTACCGATTTTGCTAAATAAGCACCATAACGAGCTACGGCATGAGGCACAGCTCTAACTCCCAACTGCTCATAATTTTTTTTCAACAACATTTTATCATAAAACTCCATTGGCCCCGACTCCCAAGTTTGCATTTTTTGAACAGAAAAATATAATAGAATTGCTTCTTTAACCCATTCATTTACCTGCCAGCTGCCATCTTCTAATGGTTCGGCTACACGTAGTTGACCACTATCTACTAAAGCTATTGTTTCATGTATTGCAGCCTCATAACTGTTATCATTGGCTAAAAGTGCTCTATCAGAGAATGCTGCTTTGATTTTGTTTTTTAATTCTTGCATAATGTATTAAAATAAAAAAACCGTACACTATAATGGTACGGTTTAAATGTAGTGGAAGCACACGGATTCGAACCGCGGACCCTCTGCTTGTAAGGCAGATGCTCTGAACCAGCTGAGCTATGCTTCCATTTTTTAAAGAACTCAAAGTGATTTAATCTGTGTTTCAATCGCTTTGGGAGTGCAAAGATAAGGGAGCAATTTTATTCTCCAAATTTTTTTTATTTTTTTTCAATTTTTTTTTTTGATGCTAGTTATCATTACCAAGTTAGATCGCCATTTCCTTTTTTTAAAATAGTAAATTCTAAAGCAAAATAAAGCATCTAAGCCCTAAACAAGTTTTCGATTAAAATAAAAAAACTCCTTTTTGAGGAGTCTTTAATACTGTATTTACAATTTGAATTCAATTACAAAATCCATTTGCTTTGTTTCCTTGAAATACCTTCAGCTGCATTCATTTTATGCTTACGGATAAAGTAGAGTAATGCAAAAAGGGCACAAGCACAAAATAAAATAACGAATAAGCAAATATTAACAGGGAGATCTTGAATAATAATTGCAATTGCAATCATTAAGATGCTTGCTAAACTTAAAATAAACACTGTTTTATGATGTGAAAAACCCAAATCTAATAAATAATGATGCAGGTGTGTTCTGTCAGCAGAAAAAGGTGAACGACCTTTCATTATGCGAGTTATGAATACTCTAAACGTATCAAATACGGGTACAAATAACACGCTAAGCGCCACTAATAATAAGGCTTTGGGACTATGAAATAAAATAGCTTCTTGATATACAGCTACTTGTTTGGTTAGCATGATAGCCAATACTGATATTATAAATCCAATGACTAAAGAGCCTGAATCACCCATAAATATTTTTGCAGGGTTGTAATTAAATTTTAAAAATCCTAAGATAGCGCCCAACAGACTAAAACAAATTATTGCTGCATTATAATTGCCATATACAGCAAATGTAAAACCAAAAAATAAGGTACAGATACTTGCAATAGAGCCTGCTAGACCATCAATACCATCAATTAGATTAAAAGCATTACTAACAAAACTACAACCTAAAACGGTTAAAATAACACTAGCCCAATAAGGCAACTGGTAAAGCCCAAATAGACCGTGTAAATGATCCAATCTAAAATCGGCTAAAACAGCGATGATCATTGAAGCGGCAATTTGTGCTAATAATTTTTTTGCAGGATTAACATTTATTAAATCATCTTTAATACCTGTAATAAACAAAATAAATGTTGCTGCTACTATATAATTCCAAGTGTTACGTTCAGAAGGATTAATAAATAAAGAACCAATAACAACAAAGCCTAAAAAGATAGCTACCCCACCTAAATTAGGTATAACATCTGTGTGTATCTTACGATCATTATCTGGAGTATCAAAAATCCTTTTCTTCTTACTAATATAAATAATACGAGGAATTGCACTTATAGATAATGCAAAAGATAATAAAAGTGAAATTAAATATAATAATGGTTTATTTATTTCAGATAAAAAGTGCTCCATAATTATTGGCAGATTACGGATTTAGAAAAAGTGTTCATTTTATGCACACAAAGGTAAAATAAATTAGATACTTTACAAATATTTTAACATTTAATTTGAAAAGAATAAACTGGTAAGCTGGTTGGCAGCTAATGATGTTTCTGAAAATGCACTTATTGTATTGTCTGAACAAATATTTATGACTTTATCTACAATACGCATGGCTGCTTTTCCATCCCATAGTTCTGGATGTCTTCCCGAAGGCCAATGCCCATATTCTAACTCTTCAAAGGCCATTTTAATTTTTTGAGCATTTAATCCAACCAATTTATTAGTTCCAATAGTACAAGTTTCTGGTCGCTCAGTATTATTACGTAAGGTTAAACAAGGTACATTCAAAATAGTTGTTTCTTCAGAAATACCCCCTGAGTCTGTAATTACAGCACGCGCGTTCTGAACCAAAAAGTTAAATTCTAAATATCCTAAGGGCTCTACTACAATAAAGTTGCTATTTAATACAATCTCGTATTCTTTAATTTTTTGAGCGGTGTGTGGGTGGATTGGAAAAACAATTGGGATATTTTGAGCTGAAGCCTGAACCTGCTCTAAAATTAATCTGAGGTTTTTCTCCGTTTGAATATTTGCTTGACGATGAATCGTTAATACGAAATAATCTTTATATCTTAGATTAAATATATCCCAAATAAGTGGCTTAATTAATTTATCTAAATTAGAGTATAATGTGTCAATCATAGTATTTCCTACAAAAAATACACGATCTTTAGAGATACCTTCTTTATATAAATTTTGACTGGCGTTTAACGAAGTGGTAAAATAAAAATCAGAAATAGAATCTGTCATTCTACGGTTTAGCTCTTCTGGCATTGTTTTATCATCACATCTTAAACCTGCTTCAACATGAACCAATATGATATTGGGATCCATTTTTTTACAAGCTATAGCACAAGCCAAAGTTGAATTAACATCTCCTAAAACCAAAACCATTTTAGTTTTTTTTTGCTCTAATACCTTAGTGTATTGCTCTATGATTGCACTTATAATATTTGATGTGCTTGCAGCATTTAAGTTGAATTGAATTTCTGGAGTAGGAATATTTAATTCTTCAAAAAAAACTTCGCTCATTTTTTCATCATAGTGTTGCATGGTATGCACTAACCTATATGAGATATGGGTATGCACCTGCATTTGCCTGTCTAGCTCTTTAATAATAGATGCCGCTTTAATGAAATTTGGTCGGGCTCCAACTATAATATCAATTACCTGTTTCATTAAAGTACTTGGAAACTACTAGAAATTCTACTTTTATTAGGAATCAACACAATACGTTTGGCAATAATTGTTTTATTAAAACCAATGCAAAGTAAGTAATTTTCAATATACGCAAATGCATTATTTATAACTAATTTCATACTTTTATTTTTGGTATTTATAGTAAATTCATTTTCATCTACTTTAATTAATTCAATATGATGGTTAAAATGAAAAAATAATTTTAAATCTTGCTTTTTATAACCTTTTATTTCATCATTTACAGTCAAAACAGATTGACATTCATTAATAAAAATAGTTCTTGTATGTACTATATTAAATAATTTATCATAGCCATATTGTTTATAGGACAAGCTTTGTTTGTCAAGGTTTAATTTTTCTATTCTATTTTTTTGTGCCATTCTAAATGCAGCCCAAATATGGGCATTATTAGTAGCTTCAACACAAAATGTATTATGAGATGCTGTCCCTCTTTCTTCCAATCTCAAAGAGTTGCGCTCGTAGGTTGAGGTTCCTCTATCTACAATAATGGGCTCATTATCTAAATTTAAACAAAACGTAAAAGCGTCTGCATGGGCGTGCCCTGGTTGATGCAAAGCGCCAATCAGCCCAGTATTAAAAATTAGCTTTAAACCATTTTTTGTTTCTAAAATTGGAAAACTCAATGTCTTTTTGTCAATGAAATTTACATCTATTTGAAGTTTAGATGCCAACTGTTTTAAAACATCAAAAGGTATAGACATTTCATCATTTGCATCATTAAAATTTGGGTACAAATAACACGAGTTATAATAAACAGATAGTATAGATAAACCTTTTATTATTCTGTTTTTCAGTTTATTAATAAAAAATTCATCATTTGTATAATGTATAGCTATGGCATATAATTCTAATAGTGAAAGCAATATTTCTGAATGATAAGAGAAGCTTTTTTCATAGTGCAGCCCGTCTTCTAAAAATTGATCATCAAGTTCTTTTATAAGCAAGTGTTTTGACTTTTCAAGTAGTTGATCATTTTTAAAAAAAATGCCAACCCACACTAATGCGATAAGGTTAGTAAGCAAATGATTAGCAGACAAATCATATTCTAAAAAGGCCAACAATCGATTAACTTGACCCGCTATAGACCGATTAATTTTCGGATTGTTGATTTGATGGATAGAAATTAACTTTACCCAGTTAATCAAACGCTTAGAAGTGGGATAAGAATGCGTAAAAATATAACTATTATCCTCATTATCAATATAACTTAATAATACACTTAAAGCATCACTTTTAGTAACTTTAGAAGCTAATGCCCAATCAAAATAATGTAAATGAAACAGCCAGAGTAAGGCATTGTCATTATATTTCCAATCTATACTATCTATTGGAAACGATTTTTCCTTATTGAGCAAATTAAAGGTATTGCTTGCAGGCTCCCAATGTACATGTGGATTATCATAAACGTGTATCCAATCTGAATGAATAAATTGCAAATTATTTTTATCAAGATGATTCACTTGAGGCAGGTAGGGATATATTTTCCTTTTAATGGGATACCAAAGCCTATAAAGCACCTGAGCAACTTTTAAGTCTTTTATGGTAAAGTATAGCCTTAGAAGGTGACTCAATTTAAAAAAACTAGCCTTCTTTGCTTTCATCTTGAAAATAAGTTTTAGACATTTGCGTTTAGTTAAAAACGAAAAATTTATCCGATTGAATATCAAAAATAGTAAAGTTTTTATAAGCAACCATCAATCATTCATTGCAATATGCTGTATGAGTTTGATGCTAATAGGTTTTATGGCAGGTAGAGCCCTATTATCTTTAGGAATGTTCTTTTTCTTCTTAAATACTTTTTCAACCTTTAAAAAAAATGAAGTCAAGAATAACAAATACTGGCTGTGGGGCTTAGTTTGGGTAGCCATTTATGCACTTAGTTATTTTTGGAGTTTTGATAAAGGCTACTGGCTCGAAAGGGTTCAAGTTAAATATGCTTTGATTATTTTTCCTTTCTCATTTTTATTTCATAAAAAATTAAAAATTAATCATTTAGAATTATTTACTTACATTTTAACTTTATGTAGTTTACTGGGTTGCTTTTATTCCTTATACTTTTATATTGTACAATTTGACCAAGTCATTCATAATATTTATTATGCGAAAGTATTAATAACGCCAGCCTATAAAGACCATATACGCTATAGTATATTTATAGCCTGTGTAGTAATATGGCTTTTTTATTATTACAAAAATGCATTACATGATTGGTTTAAAAAATGTATCCCCTTTTTAATAGTATTTTTTATCATTTATTTACACATTTTGGCCGTTAGGAGTGGTTTGATGGTTTTATATCTATTTATCCTATTGTTTTTCTTACGAACCCTATTTCTTAAAAATTGGAAAATAAGTGTCGCGTTATTGGCCTGTAGTGTTTTAGTTATATACTTGGCATTTCAAAATATTGCCAGTTTACAAGCTAAAAAGAAATATTTTCTACAGACTTTAGAAGCATATAACAAAAACAATGCAGATGTTAATTATTCTGATATTGGCAGAATTGTATCTTATAAGCTAGCTCTTAAATCAATTAAAGAGCACCCTATTATAGGTGTGGGGGCTGGAGGAGTACGTGAAGAAATGAAGCAACAGTATCTTAAAAATTATCCCAACATTAATGCCAAACAAATGATTGTACCCCATAATCAAGTATTAGAAGTGCTTTTAGCAACTGGAGTATTCGGTACAATTCCTTTTTTAATTTGGTTGTTTTATCCCTTAACTTTTGTCAAAAAGAACAGAGATGGCTTCTATCTATTTGCTACTTGGTTGGTGCTCTTTTGTTGTTTAATGGTTGAGGCAATGCTTGAAATCCAAATGGGTTTATTTGTTTATCTCTTCCCTATCCTTTTAATGCTATGGGTTCAATCATCAACAAAGGAAAATGAAATACTCAATAGTAAAACTTATATTTAATCATTTGAAAAAGTAGAATCTACCCCCCAAATGCTATAGGTATCGTCATCAAAGATTCCTAAATCTTTATCAAAGTCGTCAAGATTATATTTTTCAATCATTTGAGTAATATCAGTAATCCAAGCACCTTTAGCTGTAGCATAACCATGTTTATTCATAAAGTGTAACCATTTCTTGTAGTTCCTATCTCCTTTTAGTTTAGGGTAGTATTTCTTGTTTTTTACAATCCTTACAAAATCATTAAATGAAGCAGCCGCATTAGGGTATTCTTTATATGCCGAACGATAAGTACCTCCTTTTTTATGAAGTGAATTTTTACCTTTTACTCCAAAATAATTGTTTAAAAGTTTACAATTTTTACTTCTACCTAGGCTAGATTCAACCATAGATACTCCTAAAATAATGCTTGCAGGAATACCTGTTTGTTTCATTAATTTCAATGCCAACTCATCAAATCTTTCAATGTATTTTTGAGCTGAACTTTGTGCATTACTTAAAGTTGTTAAAGTCATGCTTAAAATTAAAAATGTTAAAAAGAGGTATTTTTTCATAAGCATTTACTTTATGTGATTATAGTTAATTGTCCACTAACCTATTAGTGTTCAAATTATGTTTTCTTTTTCAAAAATAGCATTATATTTGTAATTCTAAAACCGACAATACAGATGCTAGATATATTATTGGTCATTCTTGCCTACTTATTAGGTTCTATTTCAACAGCAGTTATCGTTAGTAAGCGTTTTTTTGGTATTGATATTAGAGAGCATGGTAGTGGCAATGCTGGAGCTACCAATACATTTAGAGTTTTAGGTAAAAATGCTGGTATATTAGTAATGGCTGGAGATATGCTAAAAGGTTTTTTAGCAGTAAAATTATCTTTACTTTCTGGCTATGTTTGGTGCTCTGAGCCTTTTGTTAATCTTCAGGTGATATTAGGTATCGCTGCTGTGTTAGGGCATATATTCCCCATTTTTGCAGACTTTAGAGGTGGTAAAGGTATCGCTACTTTGTTTGGAATGATTTTAGGTATACAACCGTTAGTAGCGGTTAGCTTAGTAGGTGTATTTTTACTTATGCTTTGGGTTACACGCTATGTTTCATTAAGTTCCATTAGTGCTAGTATTGCTTTTCCAGTATTAATTTTATTTATTTTTAGAGAGCCAGAATTAAGCTATAAAATTTTTGCTATCGGTACAGCAGCATTAGTTATACTTACGCATCACAAAAATATTGGGCGTTTATTGGCTGGAAATGAAAATAAAGTCCCAAGTTTCAGAAAGCGAAAATCAAACTCAGATAACTCCTAATACCCTTATTTTTTTGA
Source organism: Chitinophagaceae bacterium (assembly GCA_039811245.1). GTDB lineage: Bacteria > Bacteroidota > Bacteroidia > Chitinophagales > Chitinophagaceae > Rurimicrobium. Next base: position 12,050 of record JBDHYE010000006.1, read on the forward strand.
GGGTAATCTGTATATGGAAATTCCTTTCATTAAAAGACTTGCTGCTTATTTTATCCCAATAAAAATAAAAGAATCTAAAGGTGTAAATACTCCCTTAATTAAGCTTTATTACTATTGTGGGCGCTGGCAGTTGGCCGCAGACCAAGTGTTATATTCTGATGGTAAGCACTATTTGCCTATTAAAAAAGCATTTTCTTATTTAAAAAAAGAAAGCATCAATTTTAAGACACTTCTTGTATTAGGAGGAGGCTTAGCAAGTGTGTTAGACTTAATTGAACGTTATTTTAGCCTTTCAACTATTCACAGTACAATAGTTGAAATTGACCCACAGATACTAGATTGGGCGCAAAAAGTACATTCTGATAAAAATTTAAGTACTACAAACTGGGTATTGCAAGACGTAGCTGAATTTATGTCTGAAAATAAAAAGCAGTATGAGCTTCTAATTTTAGATGTTTTTCATGATAACCATGTACCAAGGTTTATTTTTGAAGACTCTTTTTTAGAAAATTGTCTTCGTTCAATGGCGCCTCATTCTGGATTACTCATTATGAATTATATGATTATAAATAATGAGCAATGGACAAAAGATCAAAAAATCCTTTTTCAATATTTTAAACTAAAGCACTGTATAGAATTTGGAATAAATAGAGTGCTCTTTTTAAGTGCCTATTAATTGGTGTGTAAAGGTTTTATTTAGAAAAAACGCTTAATGATTCTTAAATTATGTGTTCTTTTTTTAAGGTATAAACTAATGATACCTTCTTGGTCTATTTTATCCACCACTACCCTAGCGCTGGTTTCTGTAGCATGAATAATTTCTTTAGAATTTAATAAAATACCAACATGGTTGATTCGACCTTCTTCATTTTCAAAAAAAGCTAAGTCGCCGCATTTTGCTTCTTGTAAGAAAGCAATAGTTTCACCTTCTAAAGCTTGTTGGGAGGCATTTCGAGGGAGATTAATGCCGTTTAAACGCATAACCATTTGTGATAAACCTGAGCAGTCTATCCCCATTATAGAGCGCCCACCCCATAAATAGGGTGCGCCTAAATAGCTCATTGCTGCATTTAAAATGTTTGTTTCGTTAGCGGTTAGTGTATTTATTTTTTCTTTTTTTCCTTTAAATTTTGCTTTTGTATCATCAATCTTTAGCAGCGAGTTGTCCCAAATGGCAGCTTGCGGAATGGGCAACTCTCCCCAATCTAATATCAA
>JBDHYE010000007.1:0-13046 GCA_039811245.1 Chitinophagaceae bacterium
AAGTACTTCATTTGTAGAGCGTATCTTATCTGCAGAAGAAATGGAAGAGCGTAGAATTTTTGAAGAACAAAAAAGACAATTAGAAGAACGTGCTGAACGTTTAAGACGCTTAAGTTTTAATGTTCAAAATGCTGTAGAGCCTGAAACTATTGATAAGAACGATATTGAAAATGTACCGGCATATTTAAGAAAAGAAATAAAACTTGAAGAAAGTACACATTCTTCTGAAAGTTTCTTAAGTCAATATACCATTAGTGGTCAGTCCCTCGAAGATCAAAAAAGTGCGGCTACTTTACATTCTATCAATACATTTTTAGATGGTAAAAAGCCAGACTAAGTCTTTACCTTTTAAATAAAAAACAAACGAAGAGTGCTCCATTTTTTTGGAGCACTTTTTTGTTTTACCTTGCTCTTCAAATTTTGAATATTCTTGAAAAAAATCGCTATTGTAATTATTAGTTATCGCCGTCCAAAAGACACTTTACTGCTGCTTCAAAATATTGCACAACAAAAAGCTGCGCAAGATTTGTTGGAGCAAGTTATTATTATCGATAATCATTCAGAACAAGACTACTCAGAAGTTACACAATACATTGAAACCTCTAGCTTGCCCTTTTATTATCATTATAGTGATGAAAACTTAGGTGTGGCAAGGGGTAGAAACCTAGCTATATCTATGGCTCAAGCACCTATTGTAGTAACAATTGATGACGATGCCTATTTTAAACACAACAATGCGCTAATTGAAATTGTACATTTTTTTGAATCGGAGTATGCCTTACAACATAAGGTAGGCGTATTGTGTTTTCAAGTGTTTTATGGTGCTAATGGTCAAATTCAACAGAATGCTTTTCCACATAAAAAATTTGATCGATATAAAGATAAAAATCAATTTTTAAGTGCCTATTTTATAGGCTGTGGTCATGCTATTTTAAAAGAGGTCTATCAAAAAACAGGCCCATACCCTTCAGATTTTTTTTATGGTATGGAAGAGTATGACTTAGGATACCGTATTCTGGATAATGGCTATAGTATTGCCTATGATAATCGTATTGCGATCATCCATAATGAGTCACCCTTAGGGCGTACCCCTAATGTAGATAAAATGCAGATGCTGTGGCTGAACAAAACTAAAGTAGCTTACCGATACTTGCCTTATCGCTATTTTATTTCTACAGCTTTAATGTGGTCATTACAATTTTTATTGAAAACAAAATTTAATTGGACTTGCTTTTTTAATACATGGAAAAAGATTGTACAAATCCCAAAGCACGAGAAAAGACAAGTACTACGCAAAGAAACATTACAATATATTCAGCGTGTCGAAGGGCGCTTATGGTACTAAACAGGCATCTATTTGTTGCTGAATTTCTTTAGTAAAATTTTCAAAACGGTATAAACGCTCATAATCTGAACGAATATTTACTGCTATTTTCTGGCACAGTATTTTATCTGAAGCTAATTGTACTATTGCCTCTACTCCCGTGCGGATTACAGCTTCTTCATTACTATTGTCTAAAAGTATGCCATTTTCAAAGGGACGTATGGCTTGCGACATTTCACCTACAGGTGTAACTACCGGAATGATACCAAAAGGCATAGATTCTAATAAAATCACCGGAAAACCTTCAGAGCCTGAAGTTAATAGTAACAAGTCCATGCCCTGCATAAATTGATACATCTTTTCGCCAGAAGCTATGATGCCATAATATTTGCCTAGCTGGTCTATATCATTTGGGAGCTCATCTTGAAAATTACCCACATAATGAAATTGAATTGGAAGTCCTAAAGCCTTAACTCTTCTAGCAATTTCAAAATGCAACCATAATCTTTTCTGTGTAGTACCTCTACCAGCATAAAATACATTAAGTACTTCTGATGCTTTTTTATTTACAATATATTGCTGTGGCACTTTTGCAAAAGCGCGGAGTTTAATAAAACGATTTAAATAGTGCGCTGGTACCCCTGTTTGCTGAGCATAGGTTTCAATGGTATTTATCTCTATTGTTGAAAAACAAAAACGTTTTTTTAAGAAAGAAATAAAAGGCACCCACACATTAGCAAATACAGGATCAAATAAATGAATAAGCTCTAGTACGGGCACTCTTTTGGGTAAATGTGGACATAGTTTGTAGGCAAAATTACATTGCGCATTAAAGACTAATGTTTTAGACTTGTTTCTTTGTATCATAGCGGCATAATAGCCTCTCAAAAAAAAGTTGGCAAAATACAGCAGCTTATTATCTGTCCACTTGCTAATATCTTTAATCTCTGTATTGGGGTGTTGAAACAGATGAAGAGTGCTACTATCTTTAGATTTTCTAGTAAAAAGGACTAAAATTTTCTTATCATTCAGTGCTTCTAAAATATGTGCATTAATATATTCTGCACCTCCTACTCCATAGATGGGTAGAAAAAAATAAACCGAATAGTCTTGCTCTTTGTTGCCCCATACCCAATAACTTAATCTACCCAAAAGAACAAATGGGCTCATTAAAAACTGCTCTACATAACGCTTTAGGTTTAAAAATTGATAGCGCGTCATTATGTTATTTTTTAAAAGCCATACCTAATGTTCCAATAAAAAATTGACCATCTTTATGCTCCTGCCGATCTTTTTTTGATGAAATAAACAAGGCGAATAAGATAAAAGGTAGGCTCAATAAATAGATGCCAAAGCGGATAAATTTAGGTAATGACCCTTTTTTTAACCAGATAAGATAACAATGTAAAAAACTTAAATCGTTACTACCATAAGTTTTCACATAGTCAATGCCCAACTCTGTTTTTTCTAACATTCTTTTTATGGCAAAAGGTGTATATCGGTAAAAATCCCAAGGAGATTCATGCAGATACCAAATAAAAGGCACTGATAAAATGATCTTACCACCGGGTTTAAGTACCCGCTTTGCTTCTTCTAATATCACTAATGGTTCAGGGCAATGTTCTAATACTTCTGTCAAAAGTATGGTGTCAATACTATTGTCTGCTAAGGGTATATGGTAGCCGTCCCAATACATATCCGGCACAATAGTTTGATACACTTCAGATTGCTCTAAGTCCATACCAATATATTGCTCAATACTGCTGTGTTCTTGAATGTATTGCCTGTAGGGCATTAAGCCACAACCAAGGTCTAACAAGCGCCCTTTACAATATGGAATACTTTGCTGTATATGTTTAAAGATTTTATTCCGAGGGATAAAGATTTCAACATTAGGAAACCAAGGGAATTTTGGAGTAAAAGCCATAAATGTTAAGCAAGTTTTTGGTTGTGAAACACGGTTTTTTCTTAAATAATACGAATCGCTATTAGGACTAGTATTGTTTAATTGTTTTGGTAAAAATAATAGAATTTTACGGGATACAAAGCCTACCTAATTTTTGAAGCGAGGTAGAATCAATGCATGTTGAGATACCAACCATTCAACATAAGTTGTAATAAAAAAAGCAATGAAAAGTATAAACATAATGCCGTACAATTTCATTGCTTGATGTGGAGAATACCGGAATCGAACCGGTCACCTCTTGCATGCCATGCAAGCGCTCTACCAAATGAGCTAATTCCCCCTGTTTTTATTTTAAGAACTTAAAACAAATTGGAACGGATCATGTTTCATTTTGTTTTTCGGATTGCAAACATAAAAGATACATGTTGTGCTACCAAATTTTATTTACATTATCTTGATTTTTTTAAAGAAATAGTTGCTACTTGTGGTTGATTAAATGCTGAAAAATGTTCGTTAAAAAATGCTATTTTATTAGAGTGAATGGAGCTGTTTTCTCATGCACTTTTCTATTTTTCACATTTTGAGTTGTTCACATTTTTTCAACATGATTAAAAAATATTTTGCGAATAGTTTTTTACAACAATAATTATCTTTAATATTGTGCAAGGATTGAACTTACTAACCCATCCTTATATAAGAAGCTCGGACTTTATAAAAGGTTTCCGAGCTTTTTTTATCCTTCGAACACTTACCTGTAAAGCATTTCACCGATACTAGCTTAAACTTATGCAGCACTATATTTTATTTTATAAACCTTATCAAGTGTTGTCACAATTTTCTGAAGAAGGTGCAAAAAAAACATTAGCACATTTTTTTTCTACACTTCCTAAAGATGTTTATCCGGTCGGGAGATTAGATTATGACAGTGAAGGATTATTGTTATTAACTAATGATAAGCAATGCACACAAAAATTATTGCACCCACAAAATGCACATACTAAAACATATTGGGTACAAGTAGAAGGAATCCCAAGTTTAGACGCTTTAAAAAAATTAGAACAAGGAGTGTATATCAGTATCAATGGTCAAAAATATTTAACTAAAAAAGCACAAGTGCAGTTGTTAAATGAAGAACCACTTTTACCCGAAAGAAATCCCCCTATTCGTTTTCGTAAGCATATACCCACCTCTTGGTTAGCGATTAGTATTAGTGAAGGTAAAAATAGACAAGTTCGTAAAATGACAGCAGCCATTGGTTTCCCAACCTTACGCTTGGTACGCTATGCTATTGGTGCGCTAACTATTGGGTCTTTACAGCCAGGGCAGTATATACATCTAAACCCGCAACAACAAAAAGAACTTTATCTAAAATAGAATTTTGAAATAGGGCTATATCTTTTCTGAAATAAGAAATTAAAATAAGTGTTGTAACTTGCCCTTATCAATAATAATTAAAAATCGAATATCATGTTACAAAAAAGCATACAAGAGGCACTCAATAACCAGATACAATTAGAAGCGGCCTCCTCACAAGCCTATCTTGCTATGGGCATTTGGACAGAAATACAGCCGGGGCTAGACGGTATTTCAGAGTTTTTCTTTCAACAAAGCGATGAAGAACGTATTCACATGCTAAAACTAATCCGCTTTGTAAATGAAAGAGGTGGTTTTGCAGAAGTGCCCAACTTAGAGCAACCTATGCTCACCTTTACTAGCTTGAAAAAAATGTTTGAAGAATATTTAAAACACGAGCTTCAAGTATCAGAAAGTATTAATAACCTAGTAGGTTTAGCCCTGCAAGAACGCGATTTCGCTACCCATAACTTCTTACAATGGTATGTGAATGAACAAATTGAAGAAGAAAAAACCGCACGAATCTTAAACGATAAATTAGAGCTCATTGGTGAAGATAAAAGTGGTTTATACCTTTTTGATAGAGATATCCTCAATGTACGTAAAGCAGCTACTAAAGAATAATTAAAAACGAAAAGCACTTTAAAAGAAATAGGGAGCAGTTAGTACTGCTCCTTTTTTATATGCATAAAAAAAATGCTACAGTGATTTTATTAGCCTTATTGATACCAGTTTTTTTTGTCTATTTTAAGAATATAGTATTAATGAATTAAGTTTTTATCCCTTAATAATAAGCCTGTCCTGCACCTTTTGCTATCATTTTTTAACAATGTTATTTGTATTAACGTTGCAATGCTTATTTTTACCCACTAATTTTAGTATTTAATTAAGCTAGTATTATGTTTAACTTAATTCTATTCGGTCCTCCCGGTAGTGGTAAAGGCACACAGTCTGCACAACTTTTAGAGAAATATCAATTAACTCATATTTCAACCGGCGATTTGCTCCGTGAAGAGGTAGCTCAAAAAACAGCCTTAGGGCTTGAAGCTAAAAACTATATGGACAATGGCGCTTTAGTACCCGATGCGGTTGTGATAGGTATGATTAATTCTAAAATAGAGCATAATGCACAGGCTAAAGGCTTTATTTTTGATGGTTTCCCACGTACAAAAGCACAAGCAGAGGCTTTAGATGCTTTATTGGAAACTAGAAAAACACCTATAAGTTTAGTACTCGCTCTTGAGGTGCCCGATGAAGAATTGACCAAAAGAATATTGCATAGAGCTTTGAGCTCAGGCAGAGCCGACGATACTGAAGATGTAATTAAAAAACGAATTGAAGAATACCGCTCTAAAACTCAAATTGTAGCATCGCATTATGATGAACAACATAAAGTGAAATACATAGCAGGTTTAGGTACTGTAGAAGAAATATTTTCAGCATTATGCCAACAAATAGATGCTGTAATGTCATCTGCATCTTAGAGCTTTAAAAAAAAGACCCTTTGGAAAAAGCCAATTTTGTTGATTATATCAGAGTGTTTTGCCGTTCCGGAAAAGGAGGGGCTGGCTGTGTACATTTTGCACGTGAAAAGTATAATGACCAAGCTGGTGTAGATGGTGGCGATGGGGGGCGTGGTGCGCATATTATTTTAAAAGGAAATGCACAACTGTGGACCCTACTACATTTGCGCTATCATAAAAATATATTAGCAGAAGATGGTGCTAGAGGTTCTAAAAAAAATATGACCGGCAGAGATGGTAAAGATATTATTATTGAAGTACCCTTAGGTACTATCGCTTACGATGAAGAAAGCGGAGCACCTGAAGCAGAAGTATTAGAAGATGGTCAAGAAGTATTGTGGCTGCCCGGAGGTAGAGGTGGCTGGGGCAATGCCCGATTTGCTACACCTACCAACCAAGCTCCAGACTATGCACAACCCGGCGAGCCGGGACTTGAAGGCTGGAAATACCTTGAACTAAAAGTTTTAGCCGATGTGGGCTTAGTAGGTTTCCCCAATGCGGGTAAGAGTACACTCCTGTCTGCCATAAGCGCTGCCAAACCTAAAATTGCCGACTATGCTTTTACTACACTTACCCCTAATTTAGGCATTGTACCTTATCGTAATGGCAGCTCATTCTGTATGGCCGATTTACCCGGTATTATCGAGGGTGCAGCTGAAGGTAAAGGGCTAGGACACCGATTTTTAAGACATATTGAACGAAATGCTGTGCTGCTCTTTATGATTCCTGCCGATAGCACAGACCATTTAGAGCAATATCAAATCCTTATCCATGAGCTACAAGAGTTTAACCCAGAATTACTCGATAAAAAAATAATTTTAGCCATCTCAAAAAGTGATATGCTCGATCAAGAGTTGGAACACGAAATAGCTGCCTTACTACCCAAAAATATTCCACATATCTTTATTTCTGCTGCAACAGGTAAAGGCATTACAGAGCTTAAAGATATACTTTGGAGCGCCTTAAACGATACGGACGTATAAGTTATCTTGTTCTTTAAAAAGGCTTCATCTCATACCGACAGAATTTCATAAGTTTGTATGAAGTTATGAGTGCTCAAATACATATTAATGCTGATTTTGACCTTGCTGTAAATTATGTGTGTTATACACATAAATCGGTTTTCCTAACCGGTAAAGCAGGTACTGGTAAAACCACTTTCTTAAAATATATCAGTAATCACCTTACTAAAAAAATGGCCATAGCAGCTCCTACTGGAGTTGCTGCGGTAAATGCTGGAGGCTCCACCTTACACTCTTTATTCCAATTGCCCTTTGGTACTTATATTCCTAATTATCCCATGGGCTGGTCTGGCCAACAAGAGATTAATAATAAAAATACCTTATTGGCTAAATTAAGAATGTCTAATGCCAAAAGGCAGCTCCTAGAAGAGCTTGAACTCCTTGTGATAGATGAAGTATCAATGCTACGTTGTGATGTGTTAGAAGCTATAGATGCTATTCTTAGAATGGTGCGTAAAAAAGAGCAAGAGCCTTTCGGAGGTTTGCAGCTATTGTTTATAGGCGATTTATTTCAACTACCTCCGGTAGTAAATAGAGAAGAATGGCAACTGATGAACAGTTATTATGATAGTCCGTTTTTCTTTGATGCTCCTGTGTTTAAAAGTTTAGACTTAATCCATATAGAGCTCAAAACCAATTACCGCCAACAAGACGCTACCTTTATAAAACTTCTAAACCAAATTCGTAACAATCAATTACAAAAAGAAGAACAATATATTCTTGACGATTGTTACCAACCCCATTTTGAACCTGATACCGATGAAACCTATATCCTTCTTACTTCTCACAATGCTAAAGCAGACCAAGTAAATAGAGCAGCACTGGAACAACTTGATGCACCTGTACATTATTTTGATGCAACCATTAAAGGTGATTTTTCTGATAAAAATTACCCATTAGATCCACGTATGCCACTTAAGGTAGGCGCTCAGGTGATGTTTGTAAAAAATGATAAAGGAGAGCATAGGCGTTATTATAACGGCAAAATTGGAGTAGTAACAAAAATTCAAAATCAAGCTGTATTTGTTACAATTGATCAACAATTGGAAATAGAACTAGAACCGGAAATTTGGCGCAATGTAAATTTTAAATACAATGCAGAACGCGATATCGTTGAAGAAGAAGAACTGGGTAGCTTTAGCCAATACCCTATACGCTTGGCTTGGGCTATCACCATTCACAAAAGCCAGGGGCTGACTTTTGACAAAGCCATCATTGACGCTGGTGCCTCATTTGCTCCAGGTCAAGTATATGTGGCATTAAGTAGATTAACAAATCTAAAAGGTTTAGTACTGCGTACTAAAATATCAAGCCATAATATCCTTACAGAGCCTAAAGTGATTGCTTTTACAGCACAGGCTGCTCAACAACAACATACACAGCTACAAGAATTAAAATCGGCGCAACGGGAATACATTATTGGGCGATTTATAGAGTATTTTAATCTTGAAAAAATTCAGGCTAAAGTGATAGAGCTGTACCAGAGCCTTACACGTACCAATATGCCTGATAAAATTCAGGCAATGCAATGTATTTACGAAGTACAACAAAAACTACAAGAACTCATAAAAGTAGCCTTGCAGTTTACTTCTAAAATGCTGCCTATCATACAGAGTGATACAAAAGAAAATTTAAACATAGTAGTTAAACGTAGCCAAGATGCAGAACAATATTTTAATCTGCAATTGAAACAAATAGACGATACACTAAAAGCCCATTGGGCTATGATGCGCTTAAAACCTAAAACCAAAAAATACGGCGACCAGTTACGTGCTTTGTTTTTATTGTTCAACCGTAAAAGAGAAGATATTACACTTGCACCAAAATTGGCAGAAGGTCTGAATAATGAAACCAATTGGCTTAATTTTTTTGATAACAAAAAGCTTAAAGATTCTAAAAATTCAGAATTAACAGATCAAGAAGACGCTACTGTGCCTCCTAAAGCTCAAAAGGGAAATAGTAAAGCCTATAGCCTTCAACTTTATCAAGAGGGGCATAGTTTACAAGAAATCGCTTCACTAAGAAGTATGGCACAAAGCACTATCGAAGGGCATCTTATTAGTTATGTTAAAAGTGGTGAAGTAGAAATTACTTTTTTTATTTCACAACAAGATTTAGATTTGGTTCTACAAAACATAAAAAATATAGTTTCTGACAATAGCTTAAGCAGCTTAAAAGAAAGACTCCCCGCAGAGATTAGCTATGGTCAGTTAAGAGCTGTAATGGCATATAAAGAACGTATGGAAAACTGGGCTTAGAATAAATACCGTAAAAATATTAAGTATGAAAAAAAGATTAGCACTATTGATCATTGGCCTATTAGCATTAAATGCTTGCCAGCATAGCGCAACCGATTATACGGGTCAATACCCTGATGCAGTACGCCCAATTTTTGAAAATAAATGCGCTACTGCTGGCTGTCATAATGAAAAGAGCTCAAGCTATGCTTCAAATTTAAGACTAGATACCTGGCAAGCAATGTTCAAAGGCTCATCTTCTGGTGCTGTAGTGGTGCCTTACAATGCTGCAAATAGTTCACTATGTTATTTTATCAATACAGATAGTAATTTAGGTCCGGTATTGCTTCCAAGAATGCCCGTTAATCAAGCACCACTCAGTGTTTCAGAATATACGGCTATTAAAAATTGGATAGAAAGTGGCGCTCCTGATAAAGCAGGTAATATTCCTTTTTCTAACCAAAGTACTACAAGACAAAAATATTATCTAAGCCAACAAGGTTGCGATATGGTCGCCGTTATTGATGCCGCTACTCAATTAATCATGCGTTATATCCCAGTAGGTAATCAAGCTAATATTGAAGTACCCCATTGTGTACGTTTTGACCCACAAGGTAATTATGCATATGTGTCTTTTACACAGAGTCCCTATTTGCAAAAAATTGATGCACAACATGATAAACTTCTTAACGAGCTCTATTTAGGCTCCGGCTCTTGGAATTTATTACACGTGTCTGAAGATGGTAAACAAGGACTAGTTTCTGATTATAGTAATATTAATGGTAAGGTAGTTATGGTAGATTTAGAAAAGATGGCCTTACTAGGTTCTTTTGAAGATTTAGCAAGCCCTCATGGTTTAGCTTCTAATCCTACTTTTGATACTTTTTGGGTAACCGCACAGTTTGGAAATACCATTTATAGAATTACCAAAAAAGGAAACATAAAAAAGATAAGTATAGATGCTCATGAGCCCAATTATAATGCCAATACACTTGACCCCCACGAAATCATTTTTTCACCCGATAGGTCTAAGTATTTTGTAAGCTGCCAAGCATCTAACGAGGTACGCGTACTCGATGCACACAGCAATGCACTACTTAAGGTGATCCCAGTGGGTACATTCCCTCAAGAGTTTGCTATAAGTTTAAAACAACCTTATTTATTCTTGACCTGCCAAAATGAATTGAGTACGCTTTTCCCAAGTTTTGTAGGTTCTGTATATGTAATCAATTATAACACTCTAGAACTGGTAAAAAAGATAGAAGGTCCATTTTATGAGCTGCATGGTATCAGTGTTGATGATGAAAATGCTAATGTATTAGTGGCAAGTAGAAACATAGCCTCATCGGGTCCTCCACCGCATCATACTTCTGTCTGTGGAGGCAGAAATGGCTATTATTCTTTTATTGATTTAAATACCTTAAGTATTACCAACACTCGCCGCTACGAAGCTACAGTTGACCCATATTCATCTGATATTAGGTTTAAAAAATAACACAACAGTGAGGAGTGTTTTTACAAAATATAGAAGGAATAAGCTGTCATTATTCATAAGTTTATGGGTAGTGGTCATTATGCTTTTGCCAATATTAGACTCGCCTACACCGGTTACAAATAAGATGCTCTTGTTTGAAAACCCATTCCTGCCTGTCGATTTCCTATTGCATGCTTTATGCATATTGTTTAGCTTTTTTAATTTCTTTGTTCTACTGCCTAAACTTTATCAACAAAAAAAGAAAACACTCTATTTTTTGTCTATTCTTTGTTGTTTCTTATTTATTGCATCAATACCATTAGTATTAAAGTACGATTTGCTAGAAGAGCTTGTAGATATTGAAACAGAAATATCCATGCACGGTATTATTTTAATAAGGCATGTTTTTTTTCTTTTTATTATTATTTTTCTGTTTAACCTTACGATATGGCTTGAACGGATAAGATTAAAGGTAAAACAAGAAAGAAATTTTGCAGAGCTCCAATTTTTAAAAGCTCAAATGAAACCCCATTTTCTGTTTAATACTTTAAACATGATTTATTCACAAAATATTGCCAATCCTAAAAAGGCGAATCACTCGATATTAAAATTGGCAGATATGATGCGTTACTTTATTGAATCCACCAATAAAGATGTCGAAACACTAGCACAAACAGTACAATACCTCGAAAGTTACTTAGAACTTCAAAAAGAACGCTTTGAAGATCGACTGATCATAAATTGGCAAACCCATACTGAAAACGAAACAGCTTATACACTTCCAAGTTTGATTTTATTAACCTTTGTTGAAAATGCTTTCAAATATGGAATTTCGAGCGCAGAAAAATGCACCATAACAATATGTTTATCACAAAATAAAAACCAATTAGATTTCCAAGTGGTTAATAAAGATTTTAGCCATCAGGTTAATCATTTTGAACGCACCGGTATAGGGATTACCAATACTTTGAAACGTTTAGATATAATAAATCCAGAGCGTTATACTTATGAAGTCATAAAAGAAAATGGCTTTTATACCTTACAATTACATTTAAAATTAGGTACAGTTTAAATTAGAATTTTATGATAAGAGCAATCGCCATAGATGATGAAAGTCCAGCATTACAACTTATTGAGCATTATTGTAACCAATCTAATGAGGTTGAGCTGCTTAAAACCTTTACCAGTAGTGATGAAGCGCTTAAATATCTTAAAAAATTCCCTGTAGATTTAGTGTTTCTAGACATTCAAATGCCGGGTAAATCAGGTCTAGAATTAAGAACTTTATTTGCTCCAGAGATTGCGGTGGTGCTAACTACGGCATATTCCGAATATGCCCCACAAGGTTTCGATCTAGACGTGGTAGATTACTTGGTAAAAATTTACTCTTTTGAACGATTTACTAAAGCACTCGAAAAAGTAAAAATCCGTTTGACCAACCAATTGCTACAAGAAGAACAAGATCTTGCATCGATTACTTTAAGGGCTGATTACAGCTTGGTTAAAGTGCCTTTAGCCAATATTTCTTACCTCGAAAGCTTAGAAGATTATACCAAAATCTTTTTTACTGATGATACCGCACCAATGATTTTTAGAATCACAATGAAATACTTAGAAGAAAAACTACCGAATCTTAACTTTTTAAGGGTACACCGATCTTATATTGTTCATGCGGATAAGGTAGAAGCTATGCGTAGAAACAGTCTTTTCCTACCTAAAAACATAGAGATACCCATAGGTAGAAAATATAAAAATGAAATTGCAGCATTTTTTAAAAGCAAATTAGCACTTTAAATCGCTTTTGTTTTACTGAAAAATTTATTGTATTTAATCTCAAAAAAATAGTCGTTTGTCTATTTTATTGGGAGATATAAAACATAAAAATAAAATTTGTATTTGCATCTTAAGATTTTATTAGCAAATAAAAGATTAAGGCACAAAAACCAATATCGCAATTAAATTTTATTTTTATGAACCAGAAAGTTACACCATCGTTAATATCTGCTACGCCTTTTGAGATATTAAAAAATTGTACACCATCAAGATGGCTTAAATCACTAATGTTGATGCTACTAGTGATGGGCTTAGGCAATACAGCCTCTAAAGCGCAAACTACGCTTACCATCGGGACAAGTACTTCCACTACTAATTATATGCCCTTATATACTTGTTACGGCTATAATTATTCGCAACAAATTATTTTAGCC
>JBDHYE010000008.1:0-12169 GCA_039811245.1 Chitinophagaceae bacterium
AATTTTTAGCCCCATTTTATGAACTATAATAGTACAAGGTCAAAACTCCTTATGCCCGAATATGGCAGAAATGTTCAACGTATGGTAGAATACTTACTTACCATTGAAGACCGCAAAAAGAGATTGGAACAAGCAGAGGCGGTCATTAAAATAATGACCATACTTACACCTCATCTCAAATCAATGGAAGATTATGAACATAAACTTTGGGATCATTTATATCAACTTACCGATTTTAAATTAGACGTAGATGGTCCTTATCCAGCACCTAATCCAGAAGAAGTTCATGCTAAACCAGAACCATTTCCTTACCCTCAGAAAAAAATTAAGCACCGCCATTTAGGTAAAAATCTCCAAAGCCTTATGGATAGAGCACTTGAAGAACCTATCGAAAAGAGAGAAGGTTATGCACATAGTATTGGTTATTATATAAAATTGGCTTATTTAAATTGGCACAAAGAGCCCGTACATGATGATTTAATTAGAAATGAATTAGCTGTATTAAGCAAAGGTCAGTTACAATATCAAGGCAGTAACTTTAAACTCCATTTTGATAACCGTAATAAAAATAACCGCCCACAACATAAAAATAAAAATAGAAATAAAGGCGGACAAGGCAATAACGGAAATAACAATAATAATAATAGAAATAATCGTAATCGTAATTTTAAAAACAACCGTTAATTTCAATATCGTTTAACCTTTTTATCAATTTTAATATTATGAGTTCATTTGAAATTAGAGGAGGAAAAAAATTACAAGGCGCCATACAACCTCAAGGGGCTAAAAATGAAGCGCTACAAGTATTATGCGCTTGCTTACTCACGTCAGAGCCCATTACATTTAACAATGTACCCGATATCTTAGATGTAAATTTGCTGTTAGAGCTGCTGGCAGATATGAATGTACAGCTATCTAGACCAGCGCCCAATACGGTAGTATTACAGGCTAAAGAGGTTAATCTGAATTATTTTTCAGGGCAAACCTTTCAACATAAAAGTGGAAAACTAAGAGGTGCTGTGATGCTAGCAGGACCATTGTTAGCACGTTTTGGAAAGGCTTCAATCCCACAACCTGGTGGTGATAAAATAGGCAGAAGACGTTTAGATACACATATCAGAGGTTTTGAAAAATTAGGTGCTGCGTATCATTTCGATCTCGAAAAAAACCAATTTACCTTAGAGGCTAAAAAACTAAAAGGTACTTATATCCATTTAGATGAACCCTCTGTTACCGGTACAGCCAATATCTTGATGGCGGCAGTAATGGCAAAAGGTACTACACAAATCTATAATGCAGCTTGCGAGCCCTACCTACAACAGCTTTGCCTTATGCTTAACAATATGGGTGCTAAGATTAGTGGTATTGGTTCTAACCTATTACAGATAGAAGGTGTGGCAGCGCTACACGGTTGTACCCATAAGCTACTAGCCGATATGATTGAAGTAGGCTCTTTTATAGGTTTGGCAGCTATGACTCAAAGTGAACTTACCATTCGTAATGCTGATGTAGCACATCTGGGCAATATCCCCGAAACCTTTCAGCAGCTTGGTATCCAGATGGAGATTAAGGGGAATGATATCTATATTCCGGCACAAAAAAATTACCAAATCAAGCGTTTTATAGATGGGTCAATCCTTTCGGTTTATGACCACCCTTGGCCTGGATTTACTCCAGACCTTTTGAGTATAATATTGGTTACTGCTACGCAAAGTAAGGGCACCGTCTTAATCCATCAGAAAATGTTTGAAAGCAGATTGTTTTTTGTAGATAAACTTATTGAGATGGGTGCACAGATTGTACTTTGCGACCCTCACCGTGCTGTGGTTATCGGACTTAATAGAACAACCAAGCTACGCGGTATTACTATGGTTTCGCCCGATATTAGAGCGGGGGTAGCTTTGCTTATTGCGGCTATGTCTGCCGAAGGTAAAAGCATCATTCATAATATTGACCAAATCGATAGAGGTTACGAATGTATTGACCAACGCCTTAATGCCTTAGGAGCTTCAATTAAAAGGGTTAATAATTAGTGGAGGAGGGGATGATTCCTGAAGTTAAAAGACCCAATCCATTAAGCGTTATGACTATAAAGATTTTCATCTTCTAGACTCTATTGATGCATTTATTACCAATCAGTAAAGCCTCAATTTTGAATCTATTCATTTAAGCTGTAAGTTTAATCATATTGAGAGCAATCCAAAAGAAAAGAGGCATGCGTAATTGCATGCCTCTTTAGTTCTGAATCTGATTTTATTCTGTTATTACAACTGGAAAGCCCTATCAATTATGGCTTGTTGTTCTGTTTTGTGCACCTTGCCAAAACCCGTAGCCGTAGCGGCGCTGGCTGTTCTGCTTATATAGTTAAGTGGGAATGCGGTAAAGGTACATCTTAAGAAACTTTCTGCACCCATATTGGCGGGCTCTTCTTGTACCCAATACCAAGTTGCTTTTTTATATTTTTCTTTTAATTGCTCTAATGCAGCTACTGGAGTAGGATATATTTGTTCTAATCGTACAATAGCGATCTCTTGATTGTTTTCGGCTAATTGTTTTTCGCTTAGGTCAAAATAGATTTTACCAGTACAAAGCAATACTCTTTTTACTTTTGTAGCACTTTTGATGGATTCATCATCTATAAGCTCTTGGAAGCCACCTTTACAAAATTCATTAATACTAGAATAAGAGCGCACATGTCTTAAATTAGCTTTTGGTGCAAAATTGATGAGAGGTTTTCTGAAATCCCATTTCAATTGACGACGTAAAGCATGGAAGAAATTGGCTGCTGTAGTAATATTCGTGATGATCATATTGTTCTCTGCGCACATCTGTAAGAATCTTTCGGGGCGTGCGTTAGAGTGTTCTGGACCTCCACCTTCATAGCCATGAGGTAAGAGTACCACAAGTCCGTCCATCAATGCCCATTTCTGTTCTGCACTGGCTATATATTGGTCAATAATGATTTGCGCTCCATTGGCAAAGTCGCCATATTGAGCTTCCCAAACGGTTAAATTATTAGGGTTAGCCATAGCATAACCATATTCATAGCCCAGTACTGCATATTCGCTCAATAAAGAGTTATACACATAAAATTGTGCATCTTTTTTAGCGGCATTTTTGAGTCTGCTGTATTGTGCATTGGTTTTTTCGTCAAACAGTACGGCATGTCTGTGAGAGAAAGTACCTCTTTTTACATCTTCGCCACTTAGTCTCACATCATGACCTTCTGCCAATATTGAGGCATAGGCTAAAAGCTCTCCAGTAGCCCAATCTACTTTAGATTCGCTTTCAAAAAGTTTGATTTTATCTTGAAGTAATTTCTCAATTTTTCTTTGTGCGTTAAAATCGCTTGGGGTAGCCATTATACTTTGAAACAACTCTTTAAATAGTTTTTCACTTATAGCTGTTTTGGGCGATTCTAAAAAGCCACTAATAGCACTTCTCTTAAGCTTTTTCCACTCCGTATCTGGCTCTTGATAGCTATAAGGTAAAGGTTCTTTTTTAGCTTTATCTAAGCGTGTCTGCATATCGTCCCACACCTTCTTCTCCAATTGTTTAGCCAATGCTATGGCTTCGGTATCGTTAAGTTGATCCAAAAACTCAGCATAAATATCTCTAATATTCTTATGCTTTTCAATCAGTCCGTAGAGAATGGGTTGTGTAAACTTAGGTTCATCTCCCTCATTATGACCAAACCTTCTATAACATACTAAATCAATAAACACATCGTCTTTAAAAGTCTGTCTATAGGCTACTGCTAGGCTACAAGCACGTACTACAGCTTCGGGGTCATCACCATTAACATGGAAAACCGGTACTTGTACCAATGCAGCGATACTCGTACAGTAATCAGAGGAGCGAGCATCTTCAAAATCTGTAGTAAAGCCTATTTGGTTATTAATTACAAAGTGAATCGTACCACCATTGTTATAACCTTCGAGACGGCTCATTTGTAACAATTCATAAATAATACCTTGTCCTGCTATAGCCGCATCTCCATGTATGAGTATGGGTAATACTTTTTGATACTGGTTATTATAAAGCTCATCGCATTTAGCCCTTGCAAAACCTGTTACTAGTGGGTTTACGGCCTCTAGGTGCGATGGGTTAGGCATAAGTTGTAAGGTAACATCTTTACCATTAGGGGTTTTGATTTTATTTCTAAAACCTAAGTGGTACTTTACATCACCACTGCCCATTGTATTGTCTTTAGGTATTACACCTTCAAATTCAGAAAATATTTGATCGTAGCTTTTACCTAAGATATTAACCAAAACATTTAACCTTCCTCTATGTGCCATACCAAATACTACTTCTTCAACACCCGCATCGGCAGATTCATTTACGATACAATCTAATGCCGGAATGGTACTTTCTCCACCATCTAAGCCAAAGCGTTTTTGCCCAATATATTTCATGTGCAAAAACTTTTCAAAGGTTACCGCTTCGTTGAGTTTTTCTAACACTCGGTGTCTTGAGCTTTTGCTAATGGGTTGTACCATTAGGTTTTCGTAGTGTTGACGAATCCATTGTTTCTTTTCAGAACTATTGATATAGTTATACTGTAAGCCTATTGAACCCGTATAAATTTGTTTTAAACGTGCTACGATTTCTTTAAGTGTCGCATTTTTAAGACCAATAAGATTACCCGCTGCAAAAGGAGTATTTAAATCGGCATCGCTGAGTCCAAAATTAGAAAGCTCAAGCTCAGCATGTCGGTCTTTACGGGGTCTAATAGGGTTGGTAGCTGCTAATAAATGCCCCCTACTGCGGTAGCCGTATATCAGTTTATAAACAGAAAACTCTTTGTTTAATTTATCGGCATCGGTAGTACTACTGCTAGATGCTGTGGCTGCGCCTCCATTTTTACCAAAGGCATAATCAAAGCCTTCAAAAAATTTTTTCCATTCAGGGTCACCTGCTTCGGGGTTCTTTAAGTACTCTTGATACAGCGCTTCAATATATGAGGGGTGCGCATTGTTGAGGTATGAAAAATCTTCCATTTCCGTATTTAAAAAAAAGGATAATTGAGATAGATATTGTTGAATATTTTATGATTCAGGCGCAAATATAGCTAGTTAATAGCTAAAAAAGAGTATCCTTTTCTATTAATCGAGTATTTTATGAAATTATAATTTTTTATTAGCATAAAATGTACCCATAGGAGTAAGGTTTATATAGAGATAACAGCTTTTATTTTAAAAATTTATTTAAGGTTAAGACCATTAATTTTGCGCCAATAAATGTGTGAGGTGTATATGTAAAGAATGTCCCGTCCTAAAATCAATATTCAGCCAAAACAAGGTGACTTCGCAAGAATGTTTTTTATTTTTTTTGCCACCGCACATTTTTAAAACCAATTTTAACCAACCGCACGGTCAAGCACATTTGGTTTTCCTACCGCACAAAACCAACGCTCAAAAAACCAAAAGAGCTTGCCCCTACCCACCCCACAATAATATTGTGGAAATTTACACTATTTCATTGTGTAATTTTACTATCTTTGACCCATTAAACAATAATTAGGCTTCAATGAACCGAATTAAAGAAGTTTTAAAAGAGAAAGGCATTTCGCAAACGTGGCTTGCTAAAAAAATGGGCAAAAGTTACAACTCAATAAACGAGTACGCCCGAAATGTAAGACAACCGAGCATTGAAGATTTGTATTTAATTGCAAAAATTTTGGAAGTTAACCCCAAAGATTTATTGAAAGAAGAATGAACAAAGAGAAACAAATAGAAGAAAACCTAATCGAGCAACTTAAAGGACTGAAATATGTTTATCGTCCTGATATAGTCGATAGAAAAACGTTGGAGCAAAACTTCAAAACAAAATTTGAAGAACTCAACCGTGTTCATCTTTCGGATAGTGAGTTTTTGCGACTACGTGAACAAATCATCAATCCAGATGTCTTTATCGCCTCCAAACTATTGCGTGAAAAACAATACTTTCAACGTGAAGACGGAACGCCTTTACATTACACTTTGGTAAACATTAAGGATTGGTGCAAAAATGAATACGAAGTTATTAGCCAATTACGTATCAATACTGAAAACAGCCATCAACGATATGATGTTATTTTGCTTATCAATGGCATTCCAATGGTGCAAATCGAATTGAAAAAATTGGATATTTCACCACGAAAAGCAATGCAACAAATTGTAGATTACAAAAACGAAGCGGGCAATGGTTACGGAAATTCATTGCTTTGCTTTATGCAGTTGTTTATTGTGAGCAACAGAACAAATACGTTCTATTTTGCCAATAATATCAAGCAACATTTTCAATTCAATGCTGATGAGCAATTTTTACCTGTTTACCATTTGGCAGATGAAAAAAACAAGAAAATCAAACATCTTGAAGACTTTACAGATAGATTTTTAAAAAAATGTACGCTTGGAGAAATGATTAGCAAATATATGGTGTTGGTGCAAAGCGAACAGAAAATGCTCGTGATGCGACCGTATCAAATTTATGCTGTAAAAGCCATTGAAGAATGTGTCAATCAAAATAGAGGAAACGGCTATATATGGCACACTACGGGAAGTGGTAAAACCTTGACTTCATTCAAAGCTTCCACTTTGTTGAAAGGCAATCCCGACATAGATAAATGTTTGTTTGTTGTTGACCGAAAAGACCTTGACCGACAAACCCGTGAGGAATTTAATAAATTTCAAGAAGGTAGTGTAGAAGAAAATACCAATACCGAAACTTTGGTAAGACGTTTACTTTCTACCGATTATGCCGATAAAGTAATTGTTACCACTATCCAAAAATTAGGATTAGCATTAGACGGAACGAACAAACGCAACTACAAAGAGCGTTTAGAACCGTTGAGCAAAAATCGTATCGTTTTTATTTTTGATGAGTGCCACCGTTCGCAGTTTGGGGAAAATCATAAAGCGATTAAAGAATTTTTTCCAAATGCTCAATTATTTGGGTTTACGGGAACGCCTATTTTTGAGGAGAATGCAAGTTATACTCAAATTGACGGAGAAGAAAAATCTTTTAAAACGACCAAAGATATTTTTGAAAAAGAATTACACGCTTACACCATTACACACGCCATAGATGACAAAAATGTGTTGAAGTTTCACATTGACTATTTTAAAGGAGAAGGTTCGTACAATGCTAAACCGGGTGAAGCAATTGCCCAGCAAGCTGTGGTGGAAGCCATTTTGGAAAAGCACAACGCTGCAACCAACGAACGCAAATTTAATGCGGTATTGGCTACGGCTTCTATCAATAATGCCATTGAGTATTATCAACTATTCAAAGCATTACAACAGAAAAAACTAGAAGAAAACCCGAATTTCATTCCGCTAAATATTGCTTGTGTATTCTCTCCGCCTGCCCAATTAATGGCAAATGATGGAGACCAAAAAAGTCAAAAGAATGCAGCTGACATCAAGCAATTGCAAGAAGATTTAACACAAGAAAAGGAGGACAATCAGCAAAATCCCGAAGAAAAGAAAAAGGCATTAATGGAAATTATTGCCGATTACAACACGCTATACAAAACCAATCATACTATCAACGAATTTGACTTGTATTACCAAGATGTGCAAAGACGCATCAAAGACCAAAAATACAGCAACAAAGACGTACCACACAAAGAGAAAATAGACATCACGATTGTGGTAGATATGTTGCTGACAGGATTTGATAGCAAATTCCTAAATACGTTGTATGTGGACAAAAACCTGAAATATCACGGATTAATTCAGGCGTTTTCACGAACTAATCGTGTGCTGAATGATACCAAACCTTATGGAAATATTCTTGATTTTCGTAGTCAACAAGAAGCCGTAAACCAAGCTATTGCCTTATTTTCGGGAGAAGACAATAAAGAAAAATCAAGAGAAATTTGGTTGGTTGAATCCGCACCTGTAATGATTGACAAGTATAAAGAAGCCGTTGAAAAATTAGGAGTATTTATGCAGGAAAATAATTTGGTAAACGAACCAGAAGAAGTTTACAACCTGAAAGGCGATGCGGCTCGGATTGCTTTTGTGCAAAATTTTAAAGAAGTACAAAGGATAAAAACACAACTTGACCAATACACCGATTTAGACGAAACGCAAAAAGCAAAAATCGAAGCCATTTTATCAACGGACACTTTACAGGAGTTCCGCAGTTCGTATATAGAAACCGCCAAACAATTACGGGAAATACAGCAAAAAGAAGGCGAAAATGCACCCGAAGCCATTCAGCAATTGGATTTTGAATTTGTGTTGTTTGCTTCTGCCGTGATTGACTACGATTATATAATGAAATTGACGGCAGAAAACTTGGGCAAAAAACCAAGTAAACAAAAAATGACCAAAGAAAAAATAAAGAGTTTGCTAAAATCAAACTCTAATCTGATGGACGAGGAAGAAGACTTGTCGGAATATATTGATAGTTTGGATTGGGACAAAGGTCAAAGTGAGGAAGCATTATGCAAAGGTTTTGATACGTTTAAATACGAAAAATACAACAAAGAATTGACTGAAATTGCTCTCAAAAACGGGTTGCAAACCGCAGAACTCAAAACCTTTGTAGAGAAAATAATGAGCCGAATGATTTTTGACGGAGAAAAACTGACTGACCTTTTAGAGCCGTTGGATTTGAATTGGAAAGAACGCAGAACAAAAGAATTGGCTCTTATGGCAGACCTTGTTCCGCAATTAAAAAAGTTAGCACAAGGAAGAGAAATAAGTGGATTGGGTGCGTATGAATGATGAAGTGGTTGTTGCAAAAAATGCAACAACCACTCAGGAAACTATAATAGAATATGAAAAATGAAATAGTATTATACCAATCTGACGAATTGCCCGAACGCATAGAAGTTCGTGTTGATGAAGCAATGGAAACTGTTTGGCTTACGCAACAGCAAATGGCTGAATTGTTTGGTAGAAATCGTGTTGCTATTACACAACATATTGGGAATATTTTTAAAGAGGGCGAGTTAGACGAAGCAGTGGTGTGTAAGGATTTCTTACATACCACTCAACACGGTGCTATTGCAGGAAAAACACAAGGAAAGAACGTAAAATACTACAACCTTGATGTTATTATTTCCGTTGGTTATCGTGTGAAATCTAAACAAGGTACGCAGTTTAGAATTTGGGCTACCAATGTATTGAGAGACTATTTGCTCAAAGGGTATGCAATGAACCAAAGAATGAACCGAATAGAAAATACGGTTGAGAACCTTGCAGCAAAAGTAAACGAAATAGATTTTCAAATAAAATCAACGGAACTGCCCACACAAGGCGTATTTTTTGACGGACAAATATTTGATGCTTACGAATTGGCTTCTAAAATTATCCGCTCGGCAAAGAAAAGCATTGTGCTGATTGACAATTATATTGACGAAAATACGCTTACACATTTAGCCAAGAAAAATAAAAATGTAAATATATTGTTGCTCACAAAAACAGCTACCAAACAACTAACATTAGACATTGAAAAAGCCAATGCCCAATACGGCAATTTTGAACTAAAAACCTTTGCCAAAAGCCACGACCGTTTTTTGATAATTGACAACAAAGAAGTTTATCATTTGGGAGCTTCATTAAAAGACTTGGGTAAAAAATGGTTTGCCTTTTCTAAAATGGATAAAAACTCAGTAGAAAACATTTTAAAAGCCGTTGCAGATGCCTAAAGAGAAAAAACTAATACCCGAATTGCGTTTTCCTGAGTTTAAGAATGAAGGGGAATGGGAAGTTGATATTGTTGATAATCTTGTTTCAACAATAACGCCACCTAGAAAACTAACTTCTTCTGATTACCAAAAAGATGGAAAATTTCCAATAATTGATCAATCTAAAAGTTTTTATTGTGGTTGGACAAATGATGTTGATGCTGTAATTAAAGATGACTTGCCTTTAATAATTTTCGGAGACCATACTTGTATTTTAAAAATAACAAACAAGCCTTTTGTACAAGGTGCTGATGGAATAAAAATATTAAAGACGAAGAATAAAGTCATTCCAGAATTTCTATATCAATACCTACAGTATAATGAGGTTAAACAAGAAGATTATAAAAGGCACTTTTCGATTCTAAAAGAAAAGAGTGTTTTATTTCCTAAGAAAGAAAGTGGAGAGCAACAAAAAATAGCATCTTGTCTTTCATCTTTAGACGATTTGATTTCAACCCATAGTCAAAAGTTGGATTTACTCAAAGACCACAAAAAAGGCTTGATGCAAAACCTATTTCCACAAGAAGGTGAGAAAGTGCCGAAGTATCGGTTTAAGGAGTTTGAGAAAGATGTGGAGTGGATGGAGAAGACATTAGAAGAAATTGCTGAAGTTAATCCTGCATCCTCTCAATTACCGGATGAATTTGTATATATTGATTTAGAATCTGTTGAAAATGGAGTTCTATTAAAAAGAAAGATTATTCAAAAAGAAGGTTCCCCAAGTCGTGCCCAAAGACTTTTAAAGAATAATGATGTTATTTTTCAAATGGTCAGACCCTATCAAAAGAATAATTATTACTTCAATAGAAATGATGATTTAGAGTATGTTGCTTCAACTGGATATGCACAATTGCGAGCTTTTGAATCAAGTATGTATTTGTACCAATTGATACATACAGACAAGTTTGTCTCTAAAGTTTCTGATAAGTGTACTGGTTCAAATTATCCTGCAATAAATTCATCGGACTTGTCAAAAATAACAGTTCAAATTCCAAGATTAAAAGAACAGCAAAAAATCGCTTCTTGTCTTTCTTCTTTAGATGCACTTATCAAAGCACAAGAAGAGATAATAGAACAATTAAAGCAGCACAAAAAAGGATTGATGCAGGGTTTGTTTCCGAAAATGAACTAAGCAAAGAATACAAACAAAATGACACATAAAAATATAGAACGCAGATGACACGGATGCAAAGCAACGCGGATTTTTTCGTCAGCGGTAATCAGCGGTTTTAATCCGTGTAATCAGCGTTCCAATAAAATATAAACAATGGAATTATTACATAAAGCCCTAACCGACCAAATTCTAAAGACATTTTACGATGTTTATAATGAATTGGGCTACGGTTTTCTGGAAAAAGTTTATCAAAATTCACTGTATATGGAATTGAAAAACAGAGGCTTTCAAGTAGAAGCCCAAAAACAAATAAAAGTATATTACAAAAACACAGCAGTAGGTGAGTATTACGCAGATTTAATAGTGAATGACTTGATAATACTTGAACTAAAAGCCACAGAAGTGATTGTAAAAGAATTTGAATTTCAATTAATAAACTATTTAAGAGCAACTGATATAGAAGTTGGTTTACTGTTAAATTTTGGAAAGAAGCCGGAGTTCAGAAGAAAAGTTTTTGAAAACAATAGAAAAATAAAAATTAGCGATAATCAGCGGTTTTAATCCGTGTTATCAGCGTTCCAATAAAAAATGAATATGACACATAAAAAATTAGGCGATACACTTTGGAACATCGCTAACGATTTTCGAGGAGCAATGAATGCAGATGATTTTCGTGATTATATGCTTTCGTTTCTCTTTCTTCGGTATTTATCGTTTAACTACGAGGAAGCCTCCAAAAAAGAATTGGGAAAAGATTATCCGAAAAGTCCATCAAAAGAAGACAAACCCGATTTTATTGTTCCTCCTCCGTTAGAAATTTGGTACAGAGAGAACGAACAAGATATTAAAGAGTTTGAAGAGCAAATGCGTAGAAAAGTGCATTATGTCATCAAACCAAAATATCTGTGGAGCAACATTACCGAATTGGCTCGTACACAAAATAGTGAACTATTAGAAACTTTAGGCGAAGCTTTCCGTTTTATAGAAAATGAATCATTCGAGAGTACATTTAGAGGTTTATTTTCTGAAATTAATCTAAACTCGGAGAAATTAGGAAAAACACCCAAAGAAAGAAACGATAAACTTTGTAAGGTTATTGGCAAAATAGCCGAAGGTATTTCTGATTTTTCAACAGATACCGACACGCTTGGAGATGCTTATGAATATTTGATTGGGAAATTTGCCGCAGGTTCAGGGCAAAAAGCAGGTGAATTTTATACACCACAAGAAGTTTCAACCATTCTTTCCGAAATCGTTACTTTAGATAGTCAAAAACCCGAAACAGGCAAAAAAGACAAATTGGATAAGGTATTGGATTTTGCTTGTGGTTCGGGGTCTTTACTTTTGAATGTGCGTCATAGAATGAA
>JBDHYE010000009.1:0-12151 GCA_039811245.1 Chitinophagaceae bacterium
ATGATACAGCTATTGAAAAGTTGTTACAATAAGAAATAAATAAAATGGAATGGCTGCCTAGTATGGGTAGCCATTCTTGTTTCAAACACATTATAGTTTAGGGTTAAAACCCTAAATTTTACTAGTGATTTCTTACATTTGTTAGTTATAAAATAATACTTTAAGTTTTTACAACAACCATTAAGAATATTAATGAAAATAAGTGCGGTTATCATCAGTTATAATGAAGCTCAAAATATTGGGCGCTGTATTGGTGCATTGCACACTTGGGTTGATGAGATTATAGTATTAGATTCATTTTCTACAGATGCTACCGTAGCCATAGCTCAACAATATGGAGCAAAAGTTGTTCAAGAAATATTTCAGGGTTTTGCAGCGCAAAAAAATAGAGCAGCAGCATTGGCACAACACGATTGGGTCTTGAGTATCGATGCCGATGAGCAAATATCCGAAGCGCTTAAAACATCAATTATCGAAGTCTGTCAACAGCCACAATACGATGCCTATTTTCTAAAAAGAACTACCCAGTTTTATGGTAAGTTTATCAAGCATGGTTCTTGGTACCCTGATAAACAATGTAGGCTTTGGAACAAAACAAAAGGGCAGTGGACAGGTGAAATACACGAAAAATGGCGGCTCTTTGATGCACAACAAAAATATGGATTGCTCAATGGAGATTTACTTCATTACAGTTTTGATACAATCGAGGCCTATATGGCTATGGCTAATCGCTACACCAGCATGTCTGCACAAGAAGCATTTAAGAAGGGTAAAAAAGTTAGTTTCTTAAAAATGGTCTTGGGTCCGGTGTTTAAATTTATTCAAGATTATATTTTTAAGCTGGGTTTTTTGGAGGGATATGCAGGTTGGTTAGCCTACCGTTTAGCCGCACAGATGGCGTTTTTAAAATATAGTAAAATACGAGAACTTTATAAAAATAACAAAAATTAAAATGACAAAAACAGCATTAATTACCGGAAGTACAAGCGGTATAGGATTAGCCACTGCTAAGGCATTGGCAGCAAAAGGATACAATATTTGTTTTAATGGTTTAGAAAAAAATGGTGCTCAAATCGCTGCGGAGGTAGCTGCACAGTACAAGGTAGATTATATTTATTCTGCTGCCAATATGCTAGATGCTGCACAGATCAAAGCATTTATTAATGAAGCCTTACAAAAATTCAATACGATTGAAGTACTCAT
Organism: Chitinophagaceae bacterium; assembly: GCA_039811245.1. Classification (GTDB taxonomy): domain Bacteria; phylum Bacteroidota; class Bacteroidia; order Chitinophagales; family Chitinophagaceae; genus Rurimicrobium. Next base: position 1,204 of record JBDHYE010000009.1, read on the forward strand.
TAACAATGCAGGTATCCAATTTGTATCTCCAGTGGAAGATTTTCCGGAAGAGAAATGGAATGATATTTTACAAATCAATCTTACTGCGGCTTTTATTGCTACTAAAGCCTTATGGCCAATAATGAAACAACAAAAATTTGGACGAATTATTAATGTGGCTTCAGCCCATGGACTCATAGCATCTCCTTTTAAAAGTGCTTATGTAGCTGCTAAACATGGTATTGTTGGTTTTACAAAAGTAATGGCTTTAGAAGGTGGTCCTTGGGGGATTACCTGTAATGCTGTTTGCCCAGGATATGTTTTTACACCAATAGTTGAAAACCAAATAGCCTCACAAATGGAAGTACATAAAATGACAAGAGAAGAGGTAATTGAAAAAATATTTTTGAAGGAACACGCCGTAAAAGAATTTATACCACAAGAAAGTATTGCAGAGTCTATTGTATTTCTATGCGATTCTGCTGCCTCAGCTACGATTACCGGTATGGCAATGCCACTTGATGCCGGTTGGACAGCACACTAAAAATAGGTTTATCCACTTTATGGGGAGAAAAAAATACGAAGCTTTGGAAATAAAATCCTAACTTGTTAGTTTATAATTATAAAATAGCAGCCCTTATTTTCTAAATTAGAAAACAGTTTACTTAAATGAAAGAGCATTTTATTCAAACAAACAATATTAATTTACACTACTTAGAATATCCTTCAAAGAGTAAATCTAAATTGGTCTTGTTACACGGTATTACTGCCAACGCCCATGCCTTTGAGGGATTAATTAAGAGAGACCTGGATAAATATTTTGATATCTATAGCCCCGATTTAAGAGGCAGAGGGCAAAGCGATAAGCCCGCTTTTGGATATTCTATGCAAGAACATGCTTTAGATATTATAGGTTTATTAGACCATTTAAAAATAGACAAAGCATTCTTATGCGGTCATTCTTTTGGTGGTTTACTTAGTGCTTATTTAGCAGCACATTATCCTGATCGAGTAGCAGGCATTATACTCCTTGATGCAGCACATGAGCTCAATCCTAATGCCGCAACAATGCTTATTCCTACCTTTAGCCGTTTAGGTGTACTCTATCCCTCGTTTGATGTGTATTTACGAATGATGAAAAAAGCTCCACAAAATACCTTCTGGGAAGACGCTATGGAAGATTATTATAGAGCTGATGTACATATTGCTGCAAATGGAATCACTCAAACCAATTCCAATATTGCTAACATTACAGCTATGGCAGTAGGTTTGACCAGTATGCCTTGGGAAAGTATTTTTGAATCCATACACCAACCAGTACTCTTAATAAGAGCTACAGGTAATTATACTTATGATGAACCATTACTGCCCTTAAAACAAGCTAAAAAAGCTACAAGATTATTAGAAGATTGTGATTTTATTGAAGTAGAAGGCAATCATCAAACGATGCTCTACGGTAAGGGTGCAACTCAAATTGTAAGTGCCATTGAACGCTTTTACAAAGAGCGTATTCAGCCTCTTATAGAAAATTCAAAACTCGCTTCAGTATAGTTTTTGGGCCAGGAAAAGGATTTTATAAAATAAATAATTTCATTATTAAAAGAGTAGCACAATTGTGTTGCTCTTTTTTTAACTTTTAAAGTTAAAAGCAATTTTGTAACTTGTAATTAATTTTAGATTCTTAATTTTTAAATTTAGACTTATGCCAAACTCAAATTATAGCTACGACACTTTAAGCGAATGTGTAAATGATTTAATAAAAAGAGGCTACACAAAAGACTTTCTAATAGAAGGAGAAAAAGAATGTCTGATTTGTCACGGAGAGACAATTTTAGAGCTATCGCCTGAGGAGTTTGAGATTGATGAAATCTACCGTTTTGATGGTATGACTAACCCCTCTGATGAAAGTATCGTATATGCTATAAGCGCTACAAAACACGATATAAAAGGCTTAGTGATTAATAGTTATGGTGCCGATTTTGGATTTCGTTCTTCAAAATTAGTAGCCCATTTGCACAAGCATTTATAATTTAAAGTTCAAAATTTGATTTCATGAAGTATAAATTTTTATACTTGGCATTGCTTTTTATGGCTTACTCTTTTAGTAGTATTGCACAGCAGAAAAGCAATAAGCTAGAGCAGGGTAGAAATACTTTAAAAGTGATTTGGGGAGCGGGTCTTGAGCAGGTAGAGGGCTACAAGCAATTAAAAGAACAAAACAAATTTTATCTCGTTAGAAACGCTGAAAATAGCACGCATACTGTAGCCTATTTACATTATAGAATTAAAGTGTATCAAGCGCCTAACCTTTTATTACTAGATAAATTTTATTTGGATAGCACTCTAAATAATGAAGTATTAGAGCTCTTGTCAAATCCTAAAATGCAAGCTAGAATCATCATCAGTCAGATTCAGTATATTGAAAATAATAGAAGTATTGCCCCATTACCCGACATACTTTTCCACTATAAAAGTTAAGCTAAAAAAAATAGATACCTCATGCAGCGATTACAAGACATTCAACACGAGTTAGAAAAGGTTCAAGTCTTAGCGCCTTGGGGTAAAAAGCAAGATGACCAATGGGACAAAGCCTCAAGGTTTATTTATGAGCTTTGCACTTATCAAGACATAGAGTATAAACTTAATACACTCCAAGCAGAAGAAACGTTTAGAAATTATGTTTGGAATCGATGGTATAATTTTTGGTCTGCTAAGGGAATAGAAATTATTTTCAAATCTTTTAATCAAGTACAAGCGCACCCTAATCCCTATCACTCCAGTATTGACTTCTATATTAACAATATCCCCTTTGATCATAAAAGCACTGTTTATCCTAAAAATTATCCGCATAATTTAACACAGGCCCTAGCACAACCTAAAGCATTAATCCAATGGCTTTACACCGAACAGAGCCAGCAGCAAAGGTTTCACCTTGATAACAGATTGTTTATAATTTTTTACGACAAAAATTTATTACATTGGAAATTGAAAAGCCAGTTGCTTTGGATTAGCAGTATTGTAGAAAATTATTTAAATCAATTTGATCCTCAAAAGTTAATCCGTATTGATTTTGAGAAGCATAAGGCTTGCTTATCAGATATTATTTGGTGTATAAAAAATTAGATTATGAAACAAGGTATTCGCTTTAGCGCTTTTTTAGTAAGTATCGTTTTAGTACTTTTTTTTATTTTAAAATGGCCTATTCCGGGTTTATTATTCTTAGGTTTATTGATACTCATTATAGGTCTCTATGATATTTTTCAAACGAAACACAGTATTCTAAGAAACTATCCAGTGATAGGGCATATGCGTTTTTTACTTGAAAGTATTGGCCCAGAGCTTCATCAATATTTTGTAGAGTCGGGTACAGATGGTAAACCGATTGATAGAAATAGAAGAGCCTATATCTATGCTCGTGCAAAACTTGAAAATGAAACACACCCTTTCGGTACAGAGTTAGACGTGTATGATGAGAATTATCAATGGATGCAATACAGTATTTATCCTGCACAAGTATTAAAAGAAGTTCCTCGTGTTATAATCGGTAATACAGCTTGTAGTCTGCCCTATAGTGCCAGCTTATTTAATATCTCTGCTATGAGTTTTGGGTCTTTGAGTAAAAACGCCATTATGGCTTTAAATAAAGGAGCGAAAGCAGGTAATTTTTTTCATGATACCGGAGAGGGAGGCATTTCGCCTTATCATAAACAAGGGGGTGATTTGGTATGGGAACTAGGCACCGCTTATTTTGGATGTAGAACAGAAGATGGTAAATTTTCACCAGAAAAATTTAAAGAACAAGCGCAATTAGAACAGGTGAAAATGATTGAGATTAAAATCTCACAAGGTGCAAAACCCGGTCATGGGGGTGTATTGCCTGCTTCAAAAAACAATAAAGAGATTGCACAAATAAGAGGCGTTAAACCTCATACCGATGTGATATCTCCACCAGGACATAGTAGTTTTCATAATCCTAAAAGTTTATTAGAATTTATCGTACAGTTAAGAACATTATCTGGGGGGAAGCCTGTAGGTTTTAAATTAGCGATTGGCAATCCGCAAGAGTTTATAGATATCTGTAAACAAATGCAGCAAGATCAGGTGTACCCTGATTTTATAACTGTTGATGGAGCTGAAGGCGGTACAGGTGCTGCACCCATTGATTTTTCAAACTATGTAGGTATGCCTTGGGAGCAAGCCTTAATTTTTGTAGTAGATACCTTAAGGAAATATAATTTAAAACAGTACATCAAAATAATAACGGCTACTAAAATCATTACAGTATTTGATATTTTTAAAGCTTTATGTTTAGGTGCAGATTTGTGCAATTCTGCAAGGGGTATGATGATGGCTTTAGGTTGTATCCAAGCTTTGAAATGCAATACGAATGAATGTCCTACAGGTGTGGCAACGAATGATCCTAAATTGGTCAATGGATTAGTAGTAGCAGAAAAATGGCAACGTGTAAAAAATTATCATGAGCGTACTCTAGAAAACTTTTTAGAACTGTTGGCTGCAGCAGGATGTACTAGTCCTACACAACTTAACCGGTCAATGATTAATAAAAAAGTAGGAGATCATTGGCAGACTTTTGAAAGCCTTTATCCTAGCCATTATAATGCTGCTAGCATTTTAAATTAACCCAAATTAATTTTAAAATTATGCTCCTTCAAAATTGGTGGTTTACCACATTACTCGAAGTTAATAAGCGTATAAACCCTCCATTACAAGCGAATATTCAAGCAGATGTTTTAATCGTTGGAGCAGGAGCGGCAGGTTTAGCCGCTGCCCATTATTATAAAGATAAAGGTCTAAAAGTTGTAGTTCTTGAAAAGAATATTTGTGGAGGTAGCTCTTCTGGAAAAAGTGCTGGATTTCTAACCCCAGATAGTGAATTGGAATTATCTCAGTTAATTAGAAGGTTTGGTATAAATGGAGCTAAAGACTTATGGCAAGTTCCAGTACAAGGTATTGCTATTATGAAAGAAGCTATTGATACTTATAAAATTTCTTGTGATTTTCAAGTTCAAGATAGTTTATTCTTAGGGATAGGTAAAAGTGGTTGGGAGGATATAAAAGATGAAATGACATCAAGAAAGAAACTAGGTTTTCAACAAGAACTTTATGATGCACAACAATTAGAACAAATACTGGGTAGCAAAGCTTATAACGGTGCTGTTAGGTACAATAATACTTATGGAATTGATGCATTATTGTATTGTCAAGGAATGAAAAAAATATTATTAGACTTTGGTGTTGAAATTTATGAATCAACAGAAGTACTTTCTGTCAATGATCATTATGCATACACGCATCTTGGTTCTGTGAAAGCTCAACAAATAATTTTTTGTTCAGATAAATTAAAACCTTCCATTAGTCAATATTCCAGAGATGTTTTCCATGCACAAACATTTTTGTCCATTTCAGAACCCTTAAATGATAAAATGGTAACGTCAATATTTCCTGAAGACAAGTTTCAATGTTGGGATTCCACTTTGGTGTATAGCTATTTTAGACTTACAGGAGATAACAGAATTTTATTAGGCGGAGGGAGCGGACTTACAACTTTTGCTAAAAATGATGTACATAGTCCATGGGTAATTCAAGAAGTTATTAAAGAGTTCAAAGCTAAGTTTCCTCAATTAAACACGTTGCGGTTTATACAATATTGGCCAGGTAGGATAGACTGTACTCGCGACTTATTACCTTCTCTGATTAAAGATCCCGAGAACCCCTGGCTTCATTTCGTATTAGGCTGTGTGGGTTTACCTTGGGCTACTTTTTGTGGTCATTTTGCAGCACGTCATTCTTATACTAATCAATGGGATGATGGTCATTATTATAAATATTTTAGCCCTGAACGTTCTTTTTTTGTACCTATATGGCTAGAGCGTATTTTTGGTAAACAAATGGTATTCTCTTTGAATAATGGTTGGGCAAAATATTATCAAAAAGATGTGTAAAATTTGAATGAATAAAACAAAAGAGCCATGAACCTACTTTTTTTAATAGGAATGCCCGGTGTAGGAAAAAGTTATTGGGCTCAAAAAATTGCCCACCATTACCAGTATGACTGTATTGACTTAGACCTAGAGATTGAAAAAAAACTACAAATGCCCATTGCTGAACTATTCACTAGTTATGGAGAAGAGGTATTTAGAAAATACGAACATCAGATCTTGTTAGAGTTACTCCAAAATGTCTATCAGCATACCGTAATCGCTTGTGGTGGTGGTACTCCTTGCTATAACGATAACATGCGTATCTTGAAAAGTAAAGGACTAGTACTGTATCTTAAAGCACCTATTAATATTATTTTATCACAACTTCAAAAAAGTGAAATTCAACGCCCTTTATTAACGAATACGGATATCGAACAACGCTTAAAACAGTTGCTTCAAGAGCGCGAAAGGACATACCTACAAGCCGATATAGTCATAGAATATAAAGATATGCAGCTTGATACTATTGGAAAAATCCTTTCGAGATACAAATTACCGTAAGGCATTTATTGTTTTAAAAAATCATAGACCCTTAAAACAATGTTCTTATCATTAATGCACTGATATTTTTAAGTACCTTTGCACAAATTTTTTTAATAAATTAAATCATTTCCGATGAATTTGGAATTTAATAAAAATGAAGATGCTATGCGTTTAGCATTGAGCGCCCTAAAAACCAAACACGATAAAATAGCTTTAGGAGGAGGGAAAAAAACGATTGAAAAAAACAAAGAAAAAGGAAAGTTAAGTCCTAGAGAGCGCATACAGTATCTGATAGATAAAGACACCGAATTTGTTGAAATTGGAAGTTTTGCAGGATATGAAATGTACCCCACTGAAGGCGGCTGCCCTGCTGGTGGCACTGTAGGAGGTTTGGGTTATGTATCAGGCAGGCAATGTATGATCATCGCCAATGATAATACTGTAAAAGCCGGTGCTTGGTTTCCTATTAGTGGTAAGAAAAATTTACGACTACAAGAGATTGCTATGGAGAATAAATTACCTGTAGTTTATATTGTTGATAGTGCTGGGGTATATCTTCCGATGCAAGATGAAATTTTTCCTGACAAAGAGCATTTTGGAAGAATCTTTAGAAATAATGCCGTGATGAGTGCAATGGGTATTACACAGATTGCAGCTGTAATGGGTAGCTGTGTAGCAGGGGGGGCATACTTGCCTATTATGAGCGATGAAACCTTAATGGTAGAAGGGAATGGTTCTATCTTTTTGGCCGGTCCATACTTGGTAAAGGCAGCCATTGGCGAAGATATCGATCTACAAACTCTAGGCGGTGCTAAGACCCATACTGAAATTAGCGGAATTGCCGATTATAAATTTAAAACCGAGCAAGAATGTTTAGACCAAGTGAAGCGCATTATTTCAAAATTGGGCAAACCCGAAAATGCAGGTTTTGACCGCATAGCCAGCCAAGAACCATTAAAAGACCCCAAAGAGATGTATGGCATTGTGAGTGTAGAAAATAATAAGAGCTTTGATGTGGTAGAATTGATTAAATGTATTGTTGATAATTCTGAGCTGGACCAGTTTAAAGAGGATTATGGTAAGACAATAGTTTGTGCTTATGCACGTGTAAAAGGTTGGGCTGTGGGTATAGTAGCCAATCAAAGAAAAATTGTAAAAAGCGGCAAGGGTGAAATGCAGATGGGAGGCGTGATTTATAATGATAGCGCCGATAAAGCAGCTCGATTTATTCAAAATTGCAATCAGAAAAAAATACCACTAATCTTCTTACAAGATGTTACCGGTTTTATGGTGGGCAGTAGGTCTGAGCATGCTGGGATTATTAAAGATGGTGCAAAATTGGTTAATGCTGTAGCCAACTCTGTTGTGCCAAAACTTACGTTTATCATTGGTAACTCATATGGTGCCGGCAACTATGCGATGTGTGGAAAAGCTTATGACCCTCGCTTTATTTTTGCATGGCCTAATGCTAAAATAGCTGTAATGGGCGGAGAGCAAGCGGCAAAAGTGTTATTACAAATACAAGTAGCAGCATTAAAATCTAAAGGCGAAGAGATCAGTCCTGAAAAAGAATCTGCATTATTACAAGAGATTACCGAGCGTTACCAAAAACAATCTTCGATATATTATGGTGCAGCACGCTTATGGGTTGATGAAATTATTGACCCTGCACAAACGCGTAATATCATAGCAGAATGTCTAAATGCAGCCAACCAAGCCCCTATCGAAAAGGAGTGGCGTGCAGGTGTGTTTCAAGTATAAAATGAAGTTTATTAGAGCTTAATTTTAGTTAGTAAGGTCTAATTGAAATAATTTTCACTAATGAATCAAAAAGGCTTCTATTTTTTTAGAAAAAATATCATTTTCTAAGGAAAAAGCCCTACATTTGCAGCCCTAAAAACACATGGTTCGGTAGCTCAGTTGGATAGAGCAACAGCCTTCTAAGCTGTGGGTCATTGGTTCGAATCCAATCCGGATCACAAAGAAAAAAGCAAGCATCAATCGAATGATAGCTTGCTTTTTTTATGAGTGTGGTGGAGTTAAGTTTAAACCGATTGTGTTTTAAACTCACTAGTAAAATGAAATTCAATATCGGGGTTGTTTTGTCTTTCGGTGTTTAAAAACCATTCGCTTTGCGCCAGATACACTAAATTGTCATCTTTGTCTTGCATGACGTTCTGTTGTTTGAAGCGTACAAAATCTTCTAGTTTTTTCTTCTCTCCAGTAATCCAGCAAGCTTTGTAAAAACTTAGTGGCATAAATGCACAAGCAGCGCCATACTCTTGCAAAAGACGGTATTGAATGACTTCAAATTGGAGTTCGCCCACACAACCTATTATTTTACGGTTACCATTATGCTGTGTAAACAGTTGTGCCACCCCTTCATCGGTTAATTGGCGGATTCCTTTTTCTAACTGTTTTGTCTTCATTGGGTCTTTATTGACCAACTCTTTAAATATCTCTGGAGAAAAAGTAGGGATACCTGTAAATTGCAAGATTTCCCCTTGGGTTAAAGTATCTCCTATTTTAAATTGTCCGGTATCAAATAGACCTACTACGTCACCAGGGTACGCATCGTCTATAATTTCTTTTTCGCGGGCTAAGAAGGAGTAGGGGTTTGAAAAACGCAAGTCTTTTTCTAACCGGGTATGTTTATAATAAGTGTTTCTTTGAAAAACACCTGATACTACACGCATAAATGCGATACGGTCTCGATGACGAGGGTCAAGATTGGCATGAATTTTAAATATAAAACCAGTGAATTTCGGTTCTTCGGGTTTTACAAATCGCTTGTCGGTTTGACGGCCTAAGGGCTCTGGAGCAATCTGTATAAATGTATCTAACAGCTCTTTTACACCAAAATTATTTACCGCAGAACCAAAAAATACAGGTGCTATTTTAGCACTCAAATATTCTTCTTTATCCAGTTGTCCATATACGCCTTCTATCAGATCTACATCTTCTCTTAATTGTTGGGCATTGTTTAAGCCTACTTTCTCTTCTAAAAGAGCTGCTTGAAGGTCTTCTATTTTTACATCATTAGCCTCATCTGCTTTTTGGTTGGGGCTAAATAAGAGTAAGTTTTTATCGTAAAGATTATATACCCCTTTAAACTCTTTACCCATATTGATCGGCCAGCTTAAGGGGTGCAGTTGGATTTTTAGTTCTTTTTCTATTTCATCTAATAAGTCAAAAGGGAGTTTCCCATCACGGTCTAATTTATTGATAAAAACCATCATAGGGGTATCTCTCATTCTACATACTTCTACCAATCTACGGGTTTGTTCTTCTACTCCATTGACACTATCTATTACCAGTATTACACTATCTACAGCGGTTAGTGTACGGTAAGTATCTTCGGCAAAGTCTTTGTGACCGGGTGTATCCAGCAGGTTGATCAGTATGTTTTTATATTCAAAACTCATCACCGATGTGGCTACCGAGATCCCTCTCTGACGCTCAATCTCCATAAAATCTGATGTAGCGTGCTTCTTAATCTTATTGCTTTTTACTGCACCTGCCACTTGTATTGCTCCACCAAACAATAGGAGTTTTTCTGTTAGGGTTGTTTTACCCGCATCAGGGTGAGAGATGATCGCAAAACTACGTCTCTTGCTTATTTCGTTTTCTGTACTCAAAACCTAAATCTTATTATTATTTTTAATTGGGTTGGCAAAGTTAAGGGAAAACTATTTCTTGCTTTTAGCTTATTGTTGGTTTGTTGTTTGACCGGCATTGTGGTTGACTTAGATTTTTAGTACAACACTCCGAGCTTAGAGGGATCTGTAAATTTTGTAAAAATCTTTCAAATGAAAACGCTTTTCCTGCTTGACGCAAAAAAATGCTCTTTTGCCAAATTGCTCCTTAAGCAACGTTTTTCTCTTTTCGGATTTGATTGATTCTCTCAACTTCTTTAGATTTTTCTTTTAATTCATTCTCAATATCATAATCGTCTTGTAAACCAAGCCAAAATTTTGCTGAATTTCCAAAGTAGGCACTTAATCGTACAGCTGTATCTGCTGAAATTCGTCTATTTCCTTTAATGATTTCTGAAACTCTGGTTTGTGGAATTTCCAAATCTTTAGAAAGTCTATATTGTGAAATTTCAAGTGGAACTAAAAATTCCTCTAATAATATTTCTCCTGGAGTTATATTTTTCAACTTTCTCATATTTTCCAATTTTAATGATAATCCAAAATTTCAACTTCAAAAGCATTGCCGTTTTCCCATCTGAAAATTATTCTCCATTGATTATTGATTCTAATGCTATAAAATTCTTTTAAATCTCCTTTCAGTTTTTCAAGCCGATTAGCTGGAGGAATTCTTAAATCATTAATGTCAATTGAGTTATTAATCATTCTTAATTTTCGCCTTGAAAATTCTTGAATATCTAGAGGGAGTTTTTTGGAAACAATACCATTCCAAATTTTTTCGGATTCTTTATTTCCAAAAGATACAATCATACCTTTAACGTTACTAACGTC
>JBDHYE010000010.1:0-12072 GCA_039811245.1 Chitinophagaceae bacterium
GACCTATAACCTTGCCCGAATGAATATGCTCTTGCACGGTATGAAAGACACCGAGTTTGATATTTTTCACGGAGACACCTTGCTCAATCAATGGGATTTACTCAATGAAATGAACCCGAGCAAAAAGACAGAATTTGATGCCATTGTAGCCAACCCGCCATTTAGTTTGCGTTGGGAACCCAACGAAGCAATGGGCGAAGATTTTCGTTTCAAAAGTTATGGCTTAGCACCAAAATCAGCAGCCGATTTTTCTTTCCTATTGCACGGATTTCACTTTTTATCCAAAGAAGGAACAATGGCAATCATCTTACCACACGGAGTTTTGTTTCGTGGTGGTGCAGAAGAGCGTATAAGAACCAAATTACTGAAAGACAATAATATTGACACCGTTATTGGCTTGCCAAGCAATTTGTTTTACTCGACAGGTATTCCTGTTTGTATCTTGATTTTGAAAAAATGTAAAAAACAAGATGATGTTTTATTCATCAATGCAGCCGAACATTTTGTGAAAGAAAAAAGACAAAATTCATTGAGCGAGAAACACATCAAAAACATTGTTGAAACCTACAAATTCCGAAGTGAAAGAGAGCGATATTCCCGTAAAGTTCCGATGGACGAAATCGAAAAGAATGGATACAATTTGAATATTTCTCGTTATGTAAGTACCGCAGAAGATGAGGTGATAATTGATTTAAAAGAAGTGCATACAGAATTAGAAAAAATAGAAAGAACAATCAATATCAGTACAAACAAACACAATGGATTTTTGAAAGAATTGGGATTGAAAACAATATAACAAGAATAAAATTGCCAACGCTATTTGAAAGCACATTGTCAAAGTTGCTCAAGCCAACGCACAGACCAAAGCTTTGTCAAAGAGCTTGCAAAGCCAATGCAAAAAATTGGTTTAAAAATTTTCCAACGCTTCAAAAAAATAAAAAACAACAAGCGGTCTGAACAACACAAGTACCCAACATGTATTGCCAAAAGCGGGGGTGACGAACTTCTATAAAACTTTTGTGTTATATTTAACTTCAGTTTTTCAAATGAACATTAATACTGAAATGCTCCGCCTTCGGTAATACCAAAACCTTTAAATATGATGAATTTTGAAGCTTTAATAGGTCAAACCATAAGCCAAGCTCCTTCTGCCACCGCCAATTGGCTAGGCTTTACCTTAGAGCATATTGAGAAAGGTGCTGCCAGCATCCGTTTAGAAATAAGAGAAGAAATGACCAATCCTTATAAGAACTTGCACGGTGGCATGATGGCTTGTATTATTGATGAATGTATCGGTTGGGCTGTATTGAGTTTAGAATCTGAGCAAAATTATACCACACTCAATCTTAATGTTGATTTTTTATATGCTATCGCAAAAGGGCAATACCTTACAGCGCACAGCAAAGTAATACGTGCCGGAAAAAAAATTATTAATGTCTCTTGTGAAGTGTATGACGATGCTCATCAACTATTGGCTACAGCCAGCAGTAATCTTGTACAGACTTCTATGAAATTTAAAACATCATAAATAAACTGTTTTATAAAGTAGATATGCTAGTTTTTGAAACTAAATTTATGAGCATGTAATCAATGCTAATAGATAAAAAGATTACATTTGCGCCACAATATTATTTTAAATCACATTCAATATGTCTTCAAATTTTTATAATAGAATTCAAGCAGAGCTCAAAGAGATAGATGATAACGGACTGCTTAAAAAAGAAAGAAAAATCGATTCTGTACAAGGAGCAGAAATCATGGTTAATGGTAAAAAAGTATTAAACTTTTGTGCTAATAATTATCTAGGTTTATCATCGCACCCTAAAGTGTTAGAAGCCGCCAAAGCTACTATTGACCATAGAGGTTACGGCATGAGTTCTGTACGTTTTATCTGTGGTACTCAAGATATTCATAAAGAATTAGAACAAAAATTATCAACCTTTTTGGGTACAGAAGATACAATACTCTATGTGGCTTGTTTTGATGCTAATGGAGGTGTATTTGAACCATTACTTAATGAAGAAGATGTCATCATCTCAGATGAGCTTAATCATGCTTCTATTATAGATGGTGTACGCTTGTGTAAAGCAAAACGTGCCCGTTATAAACATAATGATTTGGCCGATTTAGAAGCTCAATTACAAAGTTTTAAAGATGCACGTACACGATTTATTGTTACCGATTCTGTATTTTCAATGGACGGTACCATTGCTCAATTAGATAAAATCTGCGATTTGGCCGATAAATATGATGCTATTGTAATGATAGATGAGAGCCACTCTTCAGGGTTTATGGGCAAAACAGGACGTGGGGTACATGAATTGTGTGGGGTTATGGATCGAGTAGATATTATAACGGGTACTTTAGGTAAAGCATTAGGTGGGGCTTCAGGCGGTTTTACGAGTGGTAAAAAAGAAGTCATTGAAATGTTGCGCCAAAGAAGCAGACCTTACTTGTTTAGTAACACTGTTGCTCCGTCTGTAGTAGGCGCTTCAATAGCAGTACTTGATATGCTGAGCGAAACCACTACACTTCGTGATAAATTAGAAGAAAATACTCTTTATTTTAGAGAAAAAATGACCGCTGCCGGATTTGATATTAAACCCGGCGTACACCCTATTGCACCTGTAATGCTTTATGATGCAGTTTTGGCACAAAAATTTGCAGCAAGAATGTTAGAAGAAGGGATCTATGTCATAGGTTTCTTCTTCCCTGTGGTGCCTAAAGGTTTGGCAAGAATAAGAGTACAAATCTCTGCCGCACACGATAGACATCATTTAGATACTGCTATCGCTGCATTTACTAAAGTAGGTAAAGAACTAGGAGTGATTAAGTAGTAGTAGCATATATTAAAAATTTTATGCCCTCTAAAACTTATTTAGAGGGCATTTTTTATGATTTTGGTCAGTTTTATTAAGAGTATGACAATTGAATGACTTTTCTAAAGCGCTAAGATTAGGCAGTTTAAGAGAATGAAAATATCTTTGCCCTAAAACCAAAAAGAGGTATCTAACAAGATAGTGGAGCGCATCAATAGTATATCAAATTTCTTTGTAATAGGTATTAATTATCGAAATACACATGCAGGTATCAGAGGAGATTATGCTATAAGCACAGAACAAAATGTGCGCTTGTTGCAAGAAGCAGCAGCTTATGGCATAAAAGAGTTGTTTATACTATCTACTTGTAACAGAACAGAAATATTTGCAATAGCTCCAAGTCAAGAGGCACTTATTCAATTGCTTTGTTTAGAGGCTAAAGGCTCAAAAGAGCTCTTTATTCAGCAACATTATTGTTATAATGCTGAGGCTGCTATAAAACATCTGTTAGAAGTAGCTTCTGGTTTAGACTCTCAGATACTTGGCGATTATGAAATCGTAAGCCAAATTAAAATAGCATTTAATTTAGCCAAAGAGCACCATAAAGTTGGAATATTACTAGACAGAATATTTAATACAGCCTTACAGACCGCCCGTTTAGTACGTAGCCAAACGCAATTGAGTTCTGGCTCTGTATCGGTATCCTTTGCTGCGGTACAATACATCAAACAGCATTTTGACTTCAGTTTAGATACTAAAATTCTACTTTTAGGTACGGGTAAAATAGGAAGAAATACTTGTAAAAATATTGTTCAAGAACTTGGTACTCGCAATATTAATCTTTACAATAGAACTGCCGAAAAAGCTTACCAATTAGCTGAAGAACTAGGCTTATGTATTAACCCTAATAAAACATTTGAGCAACAAGCTCAAGAAGCAGATATTATATTAGTAGCTACCAATGCTCCTGCACCTACATTGCTTGTGCCACATGTAGCCAATTCAGGCGCTAAACTGATTATTGATTTATCTATACCCTTTAATGTGGATAAAGCTATTGCAGATTTAGCTCAGATTAAATTGTTGAATGTAGATGAGCTCTCTAAAGAGAGCGATCAGACACTTTTAAACAGAATGAAAGAAGTACCAAAAGTACAAGCGATTATCGCACATCAATTAGCTGTTTTTAGTGAGTGGTACACTATGCGTCTGCATGTACCTTTTTTAAAAATTGCAAAAGATACCTTACAAGCTATACAGTGCCAAGACACAAACCCAATGGCTACCAATGATAATGAAAAAATTCAATTGGTACTTAACCAGATGGCAGTCCAGTTTAAACAAAACAACAAAGGCGCTTGTAATTATATATCGGCAATCCATGATTTTATTAGGCAGTAGAACAGACAGTAATGTTAGCCAGTATAGTTTAAAACATCTTGCCCTTTAATATTATTTTTAAGCATGGAAAAAATTATTAGGATAGGAACACGTGATAGCAAGTTGGCTTTATGGCAAGCTCAAACGGTTCAGACTTTATTAGAACAACAAGGCTATCGCACAAGCTTAGTATCTGTAAAAAGCGAAGGGGATTTAGATTTAGTTACACCGCTTTATGCTATGGGGGTACAAGGTGTGTTTACCAAAACATTAGATGCTTATTTATTATCTCAAAAAATTGATATTGCAGTACATTCACTGAAAGATGTACCTACTCAATGGGCTCAAGGCTTATGCCCAGTAGCGGTTTTGGAGCGTGCCGATGTTCATGATTTATGTATCCCTCACCCCAATCCCAATAAGGCGATTACCAATACTATAGCCACTGGTTCTGTACGCCGTAAAGCACAGTGGTTGCATCGATACCCCAATACCAAGATTGAAAATCTTAGAGGAAATTTACAAACACGATTACAAAAATTAGAAGATAGTACTTGGGACGCTGCTATTTTTGCAGCCGCAGGTCTTGACCGACTTGCAATTAGACCCAGCAATGCCGAAGTGCTAGACTGGATGCTGCCTGCACCAGCACAAGGGGCCGTAGTAGTAGCAGCAAGAATAGAAGATCATTTTATTAAAGAAGCCTGTCAACAGTTGAATCATTTTGAAACAGCCATCTGTGTTGAACAAGAACGTATGTTTTTGAAAACCTTAATGGGAGGCTGCTCTACTCCGATAAGTGCTTTAGCAAGCATTCATAAGGAGCGTTTATTTTTTAGAGCCAATATCCTAATGCCCGATGGCTCTCAAAAAATGGAAATTGAAAAAGAAGTAGCCATTGATCAAGCTGCTACACTAGGAGAGCATTTAGCCCTTGAACTTTTAGCACAAGGTGCGCATAAAATAGTTACAGCAATAAGAAATTTTGTCTAACAAAAAGAAAATATTAAGCACAGCGGTTTTGCCCTTGCCTGTTTTTAAATTATTACAACAGGCAGGCTTTCATGTCGCTGCATATTCTTTTTTAAAAATTGACTATCTATTTGACCCCGCACTTGAACGCCAAGTAAATGCATTTGCTCAGCAACAAATTAATGTGGTCTTTACTAGTCAGCATGCCGTAAAAGCAGTAGCACAACTATTAAATACAGTCCCTACAAATTGGAATATTTACTGTATTGGAGGAATTACTCAATCGTATATTGAACAGCTATGGCCAAAGTTAAGTATTCAACAATCTGCCTTTACCGCACAAGAATTGTTAGCAAAAATACCAAATACGATTAATGCCTCATGGGTGTTTTTTTGTGGGAATCGTAGTTTGGATAGTTTGCCCAAAGGCTTAAGAGAGAAGGGTTTTCATTTAGAGTCTTGTAAGGTGTATCATAATGATTTACTTTATCATCAAATACAAGAAACTTATGATGCTATAATGTTTTATAGCCCTAGCGGCGTCAATGCTTATTTACAGCAAAATACGATTGCTCCACATGTTATAATTGTTGCTATAGGTACTACTACTGCACAATACTTGGCTGAAAAAATTTCAAATAAAATACTCATTGCTCCAAAACCTGAAAAAATGGCTATGGCACAATGTCTAATTCAATATTATTTATCTAGCGAAAATAAAAATCATAATGCTTAAAAACGACCTAATATTAAGAACCTTAAGAGGAGAACAAACAGAAAGATGCCCCGTATGGATGATGCGCCAAGCCGGTAGATATTTACCTGAGTATATTGCATTACGCAATAAATATGGTTTTTTTGAGCGTTGTCAAACTCCAGAATTAGCCTGTGAGATTACTTTACAGCCGGTAGATATTATTGGGGTTGATGCTGCAATACTTTTTTCAGATATTCTGGTGGTTCCTCAAGCTATGGGTATGGAGGTGCAGCTTAAAGAGAATGTAGGCCCATTACTACCAGAGCCCATTAAAACACATGCAGATCTTAAAAAGATTTATGTGCCTAATGTAGAAGAACAACTACAGTATGTGTTTAAAGCAATTCGATTAATTAAACAAGAACTTCAAGGTCGTGTACCGCTAATAGGTTTTGCAGGTGCGCCTTTCACCTTGTTATGCTATATGGTGCAAGGTAAAGGCAGTAAAACATTTGATGAAGCAAAAGCATTTTGTTTTTCAGAGCCATTACTCGCTGCACAACTCTTACAGATGATTACCGATACCACTATAGCCTATGTTAAAGAACAAGTAAAAGCTGGTGCTGATGTGATACAAATCTTTGATAGCTGGGCAGGACTCTTAGCTCCAGAAGATTTTGAACGTTACTCACTACCTTATATTCAGCAGATAGTTGATGCGGTTAAAAACGAAGTACCGACAATTATTTTTGCAAAAGGTGCCTGGGCTAGCTTAGATAAAATGGCTATTACAGGCGCTGCTGCATTGGGTATAGACTGGTGTATTCCTCCTGCTACTGCACGTAAAATGGTAGGAGAGCATATTAGTTTACAAGGTAATTTTGACCCTGCTAAACTATTAGCACCGATTCCGGAAATTGAACAAGCCGTTATTACAATGCTCAAAAAGTTTGGTCCATCAAAACATATTGCAAACCTTGGGCATGGTATTTTACCTAATGTACCGGTAAGTCATGCAAAAGCTTTTGTAGATACTGTAAAAAATTTTAAGTACTAAGTGTTGAATATACTGATATGAGTAGCTTTAAAGATATATGGATCAGCTATATCCATGACTTACAAAACCAGATATGTGCTGCTTTAGAACTAGAAGACAATAAAGCAAAATTTGAGGAAGATCTTTGGGAGCGCCCAGAAGGTGGCGGCGGCAAAACACGTGTGATGAAAGATGGTGCAGTGTTTGAAAAAGCAGGGGTGAATACTTCTGTAGTGTATGGTAAAGTAAATGATACCATGCGCCACCAATTAAAAATGGACGGTCATGAATGGTTTGCTTGTGGTTTAAGTTTAGTACTCCACCCCCTCAACCCTTTTGTGCCTACTACACATGCTAACTGGCGCTATTTTGAATTATATGATTCTAATGGTGCACTTTTGGATTGTTGGTTTGGTGGCGGTGCAGATCTTACCCCTTATTATTTGATAGAGGAAGACGCTCATCATTTTCATACTACTTTGAAAACAGCTATACAGCCTTATGGAGAGCAGCTATATGCTCAATATAAAAAGAATTGTGATGCCTACTTTGCAAATCATCATCGTGGAGAAGAGATGAGAGGCATCGGAGGGGTATTTTATGATCATTTAAAACCCAATACAGAGCAGAGTTTAGAGCAGTTGTTCAGTTTCCAACAAGCTAATGGCAACTGTTTTCTCAAAGCCTATATTCCAATCGTAAAAGCACGTAAAAACATGCCTTATAATGAGCAGCATCGCTATTGGCAAGAGATACGTAGAGGGCGCTATGTAGAGTTTAATTTACTACACGATAGGGGTACGATTTTCGGATTGAAAACGAATGGCCGTACCGAGAGTATTTTGATGAGTTTACCACCTAGAGTGCGTTTCGATTATGATTATCAAGTAGCACCACAGTCAGAAGAATATAAATTATTAGATGCTTGTAAAAACCCCAAAGATTGGGCTTAAATCAATTTTTAATTATGCACAATAAGATCGTCAATGCGGCACTCCAATTAGTACCAGTAGCAACAATAGAACACCCCTATATATGGGTTGATGCGGTGATTGAAAAGATTAAAGAAAGTGGTTTAACTTATGAAGTCAATGCCTTTGCTACAACAGTAGAGGGTACTTACCAAGAGGTCAAAACATTGGTAGATACTATAAACGATTATTTATACCAAGAACAATGCCCCGAATGGTTGCTTAATGTTCAAATTCAAATAAGAACAGCTAGCGATGTAGGTATTGCCGAAAAAGTAGCTAAACACCGATAAGCTTAAACCCATTAATTAAGTAAACAAAACATTACCTATAATGATTTTACTAAGAAGAAATAGAATATTAAGAACTAATGCAGCAATAAGAGCACTAGTAGCCGAAACAACCTTGAGCCCTTCAGATTTTATAGCGCCCTTGTTTATTCAAGAAGGTACTGCATATCGTCAGGAAATTACCTCAATGAAAGATTATTACCGTATGTCTATTGATTTAACCCTTCAAGAGGCTAAAATGCTTTGGTCTTTAGGGATTAAATCGGTTTTACTCTTTGTTAAGGCCGAAGATCATTTAAAAGACAATACTGGTAAAGAGGCTTGGAATAAAGATGGTTTGATGCAAAGAAGTATCCAGGCTATAAAAGAAGCACTACCCGATATGATTGTGATGACTGATGTAGCATTAGATCCCTACTCAATTTATGGTCATGATGGCATCGTAGAAAATGGTGAGATTGTAAATGATGCTACTGTAGAGGCTTTGGTTAAGATGAGCTGTAGTCACGCTCAGGCTGGTGCAGATTTTGTTGCACCGAGTGATATGATGGACGGACGGATTGGCGCTATCCGTAGGGCATTAGAGGAGGCTCAATACCATAAAGTAGGCATAATGGCTTATAGTGCTAAATATGCTTCTTGTTTTTATGGTCCCTTTAGAGATGCCTTAGATTCAGCTCCCGGTTTTGGAGATAAGAAAACATATCAAATGAATTATGCCAATAGAATAGAAGCGATAAAAGAGACCCGTATGGATATTGAAGAAGGTGCTGATATCGTAATGGTAAAACCTGCAATGGCTTATTTAGATATCATTAGAGAATTAAAAAATGTAGTAGATGTACCTATAAGTGCTTATCATGTTAGTGGTGAATATGCTATGATCAAAGCTGCGGCTGCTATGGGCTGGCTTGATGAGTCTAAAGCAATATTAGAGAGCCTAACCGCTATCAAAAGAGCTGGTGCTGATTTAATTGCTACCTATTTTGCTAAAGATGCTGCTTTGTTATTAAACCAATAAACTTATTTTAAATTATGTATCAATATACTAAGAGTACAGAGTATTTCGAAACGGCTCAAAAACATATCCCTGGTGGTGTCAACTCTCCCGTTAGGGCATTTAAAAGTGTAGGGGGCACACCTGTTTTTATAGCTCGTGCACAAGGGGCTTATTTATATGACGTTGACGGCAATAAATATATTGACTATATCGCCTCATGGGGCCCAATGATATTAGGTCATGCCTATGCTCCTGTAATCAAAGCCATTCAAGATAAAGCCCTAGACTCTACCTCTTACGGAGCACCTACAGTGTTAGAAATCGAAATGGCTGCCTTAATAAAATCAATGACTAAAAATGTTGATTTAATAAGAATGGTCAGTAGTGGTACCGAAGCCTGTATGAGTGCTTTGCGCTTAGCACGTGGTTATACAGGTCGTAATAAATTCATTAAGTTTGAGGGTTGTTATCATGGGCATGCCGATGCTTTTTTGGTTAAAGCTGGTAGTGGGGTAGCCACTTTTGATATACAGGCAGTACCTGGGGTAACTAGCGCTGTAAGTACCGATACACTTACTTGTGCATATAATGATATAGAGGCTGTAAAAGCTTTAGTAGCTGCACATAAAGATGAAATTGCTGCCATTATAATTGAACCTGTAGCAGGCAATATGGGCTGTATTCTACCCAAACCAGGATTTTTAGAAGCATTAAGAACAATATGTACGCAAGAGGGTATTGTGTTTATTTTAGATGAGGTGATGACAGGATTTAGGTTAGCTCCTGGTGGCGCTCAACAAGCTCTTAATATTGATGCAGATTTAGTTTGCTATGGTAAAGTAATCGGTGCAGGTATGCCTGTAGGTGCTTTTGGTGGTAAAAAAGAAATTATGAGCAGTATAGCGCCCTTGGGTAATGTTTATCAAGCAGGTACTTTGAGTGGTAATCCATTGGCTATGATAGCTGGATATACTTTATTACAAGAACTTAAAATGAATCCTAATCATTATACTGAACTCCAAGAAAAAACAGCATATTTGCATAAAGGGCTACAAACGCAATTAGAAAAATATTCAAAAGCCTTTACCATTAACCGTTTGGGCTCTATGATAAGCATACATTTTAGCGCACAGCCTGTAATTGATTTTGCTACTGCCTCACAAGCAGATAATGCATTTTTTAATCGTTTTTTTCATGCCATGCTTAAAAGAGGTATTTACTTACCACCTTCTGCTTTTGAATCTTGGTTTTTAAATAATGCTTTAAGCTATAAAGATTTAGATGCTACCATAAATGCAGCTAAAGAAAGCATGGAAGAACTCCTAGCTTAAAAGCATTCTAAAGAGAATTTTATCTTATAAAATAATACCCCTACAGTTTTTATTATTGTAGGGGTCTAATTATGCATGATGCTTAGACTCATTTACCCTTCTGTAACTGTAAAATAGCCCACAAAAAAAGAGATTACCTTTTTTATAAGATAATCTCTTTTTTATTTTACTAATAATTCTTAGTGTTTTATGCTTGCGTTTTTAGATTTTTGATATGTGCATCACGATCTACTTCATTAGAAAGTGTACCTTTTTTATCTAAATCTACCAATACTGGTGCAGCAACAAAAATAGATGAATAAGTACCGGCGATTACACCAATAAGCATTGCAAAAGCAAAACCTCTAGTAGCTTCTCCTCCTAATATAAAGAGGATTAATACGGTTAAAAATACCGTTACAGAGGTCATTACCGTTCTACTTAAAGTGTCATTAATAGCGCTATTGATAACCGTTACTTTATCTGCTTTAGGATCCTTACGGAAATATTCTCTAATTCTATCAAATACAATTACGGTATCGTTCATTGAGAAACCAATAACGGTTAATATGGCCGCAATAAAATGCTGGTCAATCTCAAGGGCAAAGGGCATTATATCTTTGAAGAATGAGAAGATGGCAAACGTTACACACACATCATGCAATAAGCTGATAATGGTACCCAATGAATATTGCCATTTACGGAAACGTATTAAAATGTATAAGAAGATGGCACAAACCGATAAGATGGTAGCTGTTACAGCACCTTTCTTTAAATCGTCTGATATGGTGGGTAATACTGTTTTTTCTTCTTCAATAAGTTGACTTTCGAAGTGTTCATAGCTTGTATTAGCAGGGATTAGGTTTTCTGCTTTTAAGCCATTAAACAATTGAGTTCTTACTTCATTACTTACTTCTTTACCGTGTTTTTCGATAAGGTATGCTGTCGTAATGTTTAAGTTTCCTTTAGTTCCTATTGTTTTTACGATAGGATATTCGTTGTCAAAATGTTTTTTAAGTTTTTCACGTATTTCACTTACGGTATGTTTTTGCTCAAACTTAATCGTATAGCTACGTCCACCTTCAAACTCTACACCATAGTTAAAACCGTGGAAAATAGAAGCAATACCTAATAAGAATATAATACCACTGATAATATAAGTGTATTTTCTAGCTTCAATAAAATGGAAGTGCGCTTTGTGGAAAATACTTTTTGAAATTTTTGTAAAGTAATTAAAGTGACGCTCTTTTTTCATCCATATTTCTGTAATGATTCTAGAAACTAATAAACCACAGAATACAGATAAGAATAGACCCCACATTTGAGTATAGGCGAAACCTTTTACAGGACCTAAACCAAAAATAAACAAGATCACAGCGGTAATAAATTGTGAGATATGACCATCTAATACTGGAGCATAAGAATGTTCATAACCTTTATCAATGGCCTCTTTGTAACTTTTACCTTGTACGAGTTCCTCTTTGATCCGCTCAAACACAATTACGTTAGTATCTACCGCCATACCTATAGTAAGTACAAGACCCGCAATACTAGCCATTGTAAGGGTAGCATGTGCAGACGCAAGAATAGCGATCGT
>JBDHYE010000011.1:0-12056 GCA_039811245.1 Chitinophagaceae bacterium
AATTACGAAAATTATAGTGTGCCAGAGCTGATAGAACGGATTTATACACTTGAAACCGCCCTGAGAGACGCCGAAATCAAGTCCAAAATCGTACAAGACCTATCTGTGGAGCTAACTAACAAGAATAATCAGCTGAATACGCTGTTACAAAACGAAAGGCAAGCACATCAAAAGCAATTGACCGATATGCGTAACCCCGACGGCCGTTATAGTAACCGACTGAGCTGGATGGGTAAAGTAATTTTTGTCATCCGCAAGGAGGATAAACCACTTCGTGCCGTAGAAATTGTAGAATTGTTATTAGAGCTTGATGATAGCTTACACCTCAAAGCCAATCCCAACACCTTTATTTCAGTAGTATTAGCCAAAGCTGTAAAAGAAAAGCGACTCAGTTTGCACAAAATTTTTGGTACAAGAGGCGGTTATTACGCCCTTGAAGAATGGCTGGACGATAATGGCAATTTGGAAGAGTACATTAAGGACCAATTGCTCTAGTAGTAACAACCTTCTTTGCTGACTTTATTAAAAGCCTTACCACAAATTTATCTATTAAATAACCTGAAACCATTTTATAAACACCCAATAAAATTTATGCGCTTAAAACCCTTAAATAGTTTTAAAAAAGAAAACCCCGTTGCTTTTTTGACCAAAAGATTTTTCAAAGAGCAAGCGACTGTACTACAAGTATTCAGCCCCAATGAACAATTAGCACTTACAGAGCACTTTATCGAAATGATGGATTGCCTAGAGCAATTTGCAAATAATGTTTCATTGCCTAATGGAACAAAATATGCAGACCAATACCTTGCTGCTGCGGATGCATTGCTGAATAAATATGGTTCAAGATTTAAAGTATATACCGAGCAAGATTTTATTCAGTATTTTCTACCTCCAATGGTATTGATCGTTAAGGGCTATTATGATTTAGAAGAGATACAAAGAGGGGAGACCGCTGCACTAAGCCTAGATGAAGCCAAAGCTTTTGCCTTTATCTGTAAGGCGCAATTGAATCAAAACAGGATTGCTTTACTCGCTAGCGATGCACATATTTTGACCGATGATACAAACACCAATAATGGAATAACCCAAACAAATCAACAACAATCAGATGTGGAGAATGACGCAACGAATCAAAAACTTTTATTGATGGTGGAGGATAAACTATCGCCCTTCAAAGATTCGTTTAATCATCAAGTGGATTATACTCAAGCAGTGCAAGCCATTACCCATTTTTTGGATTCGGGTAGGGTTTATTCAGGTGAAGTACTTTTTGTCAAAGGTGGTGTGGTGAAAAAATTGGCCTATGCTTTGGGTGATATTTGGCGCAGCCATTCCAATGAGATTATCTCTGTAGAATACTTAATTCTTTACACTCGCTTATTTTCTATATTTTCTAAAATTGAGATTGACCAAAGCAACCTTTTCAGCAACAACTTGTATAAATATTCAATAAGCAAAACCTAATCCCCATAAGCGTTTCACGCTTTTCACATAACTCATTTTCTTTTCCACTTTTTTCACTGTGCAATGTTGTGTTTTTCTCACCCTAAAAACACAATGGCTATGTACAGCATTGCTACCCACCAGTCACACACTGGTATCGAAATACTAGATGGGATTTCTTTTTCCATTCCCCAACAAATCTCTAAAGCTGCCTCGCCAGAGCCACAAAATCCTACATCTAATCCTGATTGGTTGCGGTCTTTCAAAGGGTGCGAGCATTATTCCGATGCTGAAGCTTTAGCAATATCTGAAAGTCTTTATAATTTAGCTAAAATTCTCTTAGAAAGTACTTAGTTTTGAATTTATATTAATGATAATCAAGCATCTGAATATGCTGAAATATTAATAAATAACCCTAATTTTGTATCATGAATCAAATAGCCAACTTTAGTTCTTTTGCTAAAAGTAGCCAAAAGAATATCCTTTCATCAGGTATTAAAAATGCCATCGTTTATACCCGCGTATCGGGCAAAGAACAAGCGGATAAAAACCTTTCCCTAGAAACCCAAAAGAAAGCAATTGAAGAATTTGCTGGGCGCAATCAAATGAGTATTGCTGGCTATTTTGGCGGTACATATGAAAGTGCCAAAACAGATGGCCGTAAGGAGTTTTTAAGAATGCTTGACTTTATGAAAAAGAACAAGGGTAAAATCTCTCATATCCTTGTCTATATCCTAGACCGTTTTAGCCGTACTGGCGGTGGAGCCATCAAATTAGCCGAAGATTTACGGGAAAAATATGGAGTCGATATTATAGCAGTAACCCAACCTGCGGACACCTCCAATCCTGGTGGGGTATTGCAACAGTCCATACAGTTTGTATTCTCGAAATATGACAATGAATTGCGCAAGCAAAGAACCATAGCAGGGATGAAGGAGAAATTCAATCGGGGAATTTGGATAGTAAAACCACCCATCGGCTATGATATTATTCGAAGCGAAGGGCAAAGGAAAATTGTGGTGAACGAAACAGGGAAAAAACTGCGTAAAGCTTTTGTGTGGAAAGGGGAGGGAATGAGCAACCAAGAAGTGATAGAGCGGTTGGAGGCAATGGGTCTGAAAATTTATAAGCAAAAGTTAACCAAAATACTCAAGAATCCTTTTTATTGTGGTTTAATTGCTCACGGAATGTTGAATGGAAAAGTTATTGAAGGTTTACATGAAAAGCTCATAAGTCAGGAGTTGTTTTTGAAGGTAAACGAAAAGAGCAAAACCAATAGTGGATATGGTGTGCCCCACAAAACGGAGCACGATGAAATCCCCTTAAAGGTATTCTTGAAATGTGGGGATTGTGGCAGTCCATTTACAGGTTATGTGGTAAAGGCAAAGAAGCTTTGGTATTACAAATGCAGAACCAATGGCTGCAAATGCAATAAAAGCGCCAAAGAGTTGAATAAAAAGTTTTCGGACATGCTTGAAAATTTTTGCATCAAAACCGAATTGATTGAGCCCTTAAAAGCGCAATTAAGTTTGATTTGGAAAGACCTAAATAAGGAAAAAGAAAGGGATTTCAAGAATTATAAAGCACAGTTAAATGAATTAGAGAAAAAGCTAGAAACAATTGAAGAAAAGTATTACCTCAACAATGAAATGAGCAAAGATGTTTTTGAGAAATTCCAAAACAAACTGCAACAACAGCGCAATGAAATTAATCAACTAATTGCGAAATCGGGAAATGGCATTTCGAACCCCGAAAAAGCAATTGAAAAAGCATTGCAATTATCTACAGAAATAGCCACAGTATGGGCTTCCAGCGATTATAGTGGTAAAGAAAAGTTGCAAAAACTAATCTTTCCTGAAGGAATCTACTATAATCGGGAAAATGCGTCATTTCGAACCACAAAAATGAATACAGTCTTTTCTCTTATCGCAAGCCTATCAAGCAACTCAGGACAAAAAGAAAAAGGACAAACTAGTGTTGATACTAATTTGTCCCTTTTAGCGGACTGGACGGGACTCGAACCCGCGACCTCCGCCGTGACAGGGCGGCATTCTAACCAACTGAACTACCAATCCGTTTCCCGCTTGGGGCTGCAAAGATAGCGACATTTTTTTTACATTTCCAAAATCTTTCTAAAAAATTTTTTACCCTACATTTGTTCCCTATTTACTAAAATAAAAAAAATTATGCAGTTTTTAGATTTTGAAAAACCGCTTGAAGAAATCCATCATCAGATGGAAAAGCTGAAAGAAACCGCCGAAAAAAATAAAATAGATATGAGTGCTGCTTTGGCAGAACTGCAAAATACTATGGAAGAAACACGCGCTACGATATACCAAAATCTTAGCCCTTGGCAGCGCGTACAGCTGAGCAGGCACCCCGAAAGACCTTATACGCTTTATTATATCGAAAATATTTTTACAGATTTTACAGAGCTTTTTGGCGACCGTCAAGTAAAAGATGATAAGGCTATGGTAGGTGGTATGGCTAAACTTAATGGTACACCGGTTATGGTTATTGGTCAACAAAAAGGAACAAATACTAAAATGCGCCAGTTGCGCAATTTCGGTATGGCAAACCCTGAAGGTTACCGTAAAGCACTACGCTTGATGAAAATGGCTGAAAAATTTAACCATCCCATCATTACTTTTATTGATACCCCCGGTGCTTATCCTGGTTTAGAAGCCGAAGAAAGAGGTCAAGGTGAAGCTATCGCACGCAACCTCTTTGAAATGACAAACCTTAAAGTGCCTGTTATCTGTGTTATTATTGGCGAGGGCGCTTCTGGCGGCGCATTGGGTATAGGCATTGGCGATAAAGTAGCAATGCTTGAAAATACTTGGTACACTGTTATCTCTCCCGAAAACTGCTCAACAATCTTATGGCGTAGCTGGGACTTTAAAGTAAAAGCAGCAGAACAATTAAAGCTAACCTCTCAAGATATGAAAGGCTTTAACCTTGTGGACGATGTGATTAAAGAACCGCTTGGTGGTGCACAAGCTAAGCCTTTAGAAATGGCAGCGGCGCTAAAAGAGTACCTGGTACAAACATTGCCTGAATTAGTACAACAAGATGCAGAAACACGCATTCAAAACAGAATTGATAAATTTTCAAAAATGGGCTTCTTTGAAGAAGTTTAAGCTATAAATTAGATTATAATAAAATGACACAATGCTTTAGAGGTACGGGTGTAGCCTTAATTACCCCTTTCCACGCCAATGGACAAATAGATTTTGAAAGCTTAAGTAATTTAGTCCATCACGTAATTCAAAACGGGGTCAATTATATTGTTGCCTTAGGAACCACCGCCGAGACACCTACCTTAAATAAAGAAGAAAAAAAAGCAGTACTAAAACATATTGTACAAACAGCACAAAATAGAGTTCCTATTGTTTGTGGCATGGGTGGTAATAATACTGCCGAAATTGTTGAAGATATTCAAAGCTACGACTGGACAGGGGTTTCAGGTATCTTAAGTGTGTCTCCCTATTATAATAAGCCTACTCAAGAAGGTATTTACCAGCACTTTAAAGCAATCGCTCAAGCCTCACAGCTTCCGATTATTCTTTATAATGTTCCTGGTCGTACAGCAGGGAATATCTTACCCGATACCGCCGTACGTCTAGCGCAAGAGTTTAAACATATCGTTGCCATTAAAGAAGCTAGTGGTAATTTAAAACAAGGTATGGAATATGTACAAAAAGCACCAACGCATTTTGACATACTTTCCGGCGATGATGACCTTATTCTCCCTCAGATAGCAATAGGTTTTAAGGGGGTTATCTCAGTAGCGGCCAACTGTTTTACCAGCGATTTTTGTAATATGGTGCAAGCTGCACTACAAGGGCAATATGATACTGCTAGAGCATTACATTATAAACTGCTCCCCGGTATTGATTTACTTTTTGTCGAAGGCAATCCAGCAGGGGTAAAATCAGTCTTACAAGCTATGAACCTTTGTAAAAATACACTCCGCTTGCCCTTAGTAAATGTTTCGCAGCAAACAGAAAAAGCGATTCATAACTATGTTCAGCTATTTAAATAAATTAACTCAATAGGTAATTCTTGTTAAGCAATGTACTTTAATACATTGCTTAATTTTTTTTAACCCAATTTTACTATTTAACATTAATATGCTTGACTCGAAGCCCTTTTAAAGCATTCTAATAAGCAATAGGTAATTTAATTTAGGATTTAGACAAGTACATTAAAGCAATATTTCTAAAAAAAATAGTAATTTTGCTCTTCGGGCGTTGCGCCCGATTTTTTTGCTCCTTAATGGAACAAATCTGCTCAGCGCGCCGCCCACAAATCTTAAAATAAGAAATTATATTTTCATTATGCCGCGCGATAATTCTATCAAAAGTGTTTTAATCATTGGTTCGGGTCCTATTGTTATTGGTCAAGCTTGTGAGTTTGACTATTCTGGTTCACAAGCCGCCAGAAGTCTAAGAGAAGAAGGGATACGTACCATCTTGATCAACTCAAATCCCGCTACTATCATGACCGATCCTATTGTAGCAGATAAAGTGTACTTATTGCCCCTTAGCCCCGAAAGTATTGAGCAAATATTAGAAGAAAACGAAATTGATGCTGTGCTCCCTACTATGGGCGGACAAACAGCTTTGAACCTGGCTAAAGAGGTAGATGAGCTAGGCATTTGGGAAAAATATCAAGTACGCTTAATAGGGGTAGATATTAAAGCCATAGATAAAGCAGAAGATAGAGACTTATTTAGAAATTGGATGCTCGAAATGGGCATTCAAGTGGCTCCTGCACGTGTGGCAAACTCTATGCTAGAAGGTAAAGAAATAGCCCAAGAAATAGGAATCCCCTTGGTGATACGCCCCTCTTTTACTCTAGGAGGTACCGGAGGTGGTTTTGTAAAGCATAAAGATGAGCTGGAAGCAGCATTAGATGCCGGTCTTAAAGCATCACCCATACATGAAGTGCTTGTAGAAAAAGCCGTATTAGGTTGGAAAGAGTTTGAACTTGAATTGCTAAGAGATGCTGCCGACAATGTAGCCATCATCTGTACGGTTGAAAATTTTGACCCTATGGGTATTCATACCGGCGATAGTATAACTGTAGCGCCAGCAATGACCTTGAGCGATACCGCATTTCAACTAATGCGTAATACTGCTATAAAAATGATGCGTAATCTGGGCAATTTTGCCGGAGGTTGTAATGTACAGTTTGCTCTTAACCCCGAAAACGAAGAAATCATTGCCATTGAAATCAATCCTCGTGTAAGTAGATCTTCTGCCTTAGCCTCAAAAGCTACTGGTTACCCCATAGCCAAAATAGCAGCAAAACTCGCTATAGGTTATAGTCTTGATGAACTTAAAAATCAAATCACCCAAACCACTTCGGCCTATTTTGAGCCCGCATTAGATTATGTTATTGTAAAAATGCCCCGTTGGAATTTTGATAAATTTAAAGGCGCAGACGATACATTAGGCTTGCAAATGAAATCGGTAGGTGAAGTGATGGCTATAGGGCGCACTTTTAATGAAGCGCTCCAAAAAGCCTGTCAAAGCTTAGAAAATAACGCTACAGGATTAATGTCTATTAGCAGTAGCAGAAAAGCAGAAGAACTGATAGAATATCTTAAAAGACCTACTTGGGACCGTATCTTCCGTATTAAAGAAGCGCTCTCCCTAGGTGTTTCGATCAAAACAATAAGAGAAATTACTCAAATTGACCGCTGGTTTTTGTACCAAATACAAGACCTTGTTCAGCTTGAAAATAGAATTACAGAATGTAAACACTTAGACAGTATTCCCGAAGAGCTGCTCTGGGAGGCTAAAAAGAATGGTTTTAGAGATGAACAGATTGCTGCCTGTATGAAAGATAATACTGCCGATGAAGTATATGAAAAACGTAAGGCATTAGGCATAACCAGAGTGTTTAAAATGGTAGATACTTGTAGTGCAGAGTTTGCTGCCCATACACCATATTTCTATAGCACATTTGAAAAACCCGCAATATCTGGTGCGCTACTCCATAATGAAAGTATTGTTTCTGATAAGAAAAAAATCATTGTGCTGGGTAGTGGTCCTAACCGCATCGGTCAAGGTATCGAGTTTGATTATTGCTGTACACACGGTTTATTGGCAATAAAAGAACTAGGTTATGAAGCGATAATGGTAAACTGTAATCCAGAAACGGTTTCTACAGATTTTGACATTGCCGATAAACTTTACTTTGAACCCGTATATTGGGAGCACCTTTGGGAAATTATTAATTATGAAAAACCCGATGGCGTTATCGTTCAGCTTGGTGGGCAAACAGCCTTGAAGCTAGCAAAAAGGCTTCATGAAAAAGGAATAAAAATAATCGGCACTTCGTTTGACAATATGGATATTGCCGAAGATAGAGGGCGTTTTTCTGACCTACTGAAAGATTTAAGCATTCCTTATCCTAAATATGGCACTGCTTATGGTACAGACGATGCGCTTGAAGTAGCCCAAGAAGTAGGTTACCCGGTGCTGGTACGCCCCTCTTACGTGTTGGGAGGGCAAAGAATGCGTATTGTAATCAATGATGACGAACTAGAAAAAAGTGTAGTAAGCTTATTGAAGCATTTGCCAGGTAATAAAATTCTTATCGACCATTTTTTAGACCGTTGTCAAGAGGCTGAGATTGATGCCATTTGCGATGGCGAAGAGGTGCATATAATGGGCATTATGGAGCATATCGAACCAGCAGGCATTCACTCCGGCGATAGCCACTCTGTGCTTCCAGTGTTTAACCTTGCACCAATGATAGTAGAAGAAATGGTGGATATCGCTAAGAAAATAGCCCTAAACTTAAATATTAAAGGCTTAATCAATATCCAATACGCCATTAAAGATGCTAAAGTTTACGTTATCGAAGCGAACCCCAGAGCCAGTAGAACTACACCATTTATTGCAAAAGCGTATGGAGTACCTTATCTTAATATTGCCACTAAGGTAATGTTAGGAGCTAAGCTTAAAACCTTTACGATGGAGAAAAAATTACAAGGCTTTGCAGTAAAAGAACCCGTATTTAGCTTTAATAAATTTCCTAACGTAAATAAAGAATTAGGACCTGAAATGAAAAGTACCGGTGAAGCCATACGTTTTATAAAAAATTTAAAAGACCCTTGGTTCCGTAATTTATATAAAGAAAGAAGTATGCATTTAAGTAAATAATAAGCATTTAGCTTATCTATCTGATGCCTAAAATAACCATTTTTGAATGTCTCAAAGTTAATTTGAGACATTCTCATTATTAGCCTTCAATTTTTTTACTACTTTTACCTTCTCAATACTATTTTTTAAATGAAATTATTAGAAAATAAGGTAGCTCTTATTACTGGAGCATCAAGAGGTATCGGCGAGGCCATAGCATTAAAATTTGCTGAAAATGGCGCTAATATTGCCTTTACCTATTTTTCATCTGATGAAAAAGCAAAAGCTTTAGAAAAAAAACTAAGTGATTTTGGCATTAAAGCCAAAGCCTATAAATCAGACGCAGCAGATTATGCTGCCGCAGAAACCTTAGCCCAAGCAGTAATAAATGATTTTGGCACTATTGATATCTGTGTGAATAATGCAGGAGTGTCTAAAGATAACCTACTACTACGTATCACACCAGAGCAATGGGACGAGGTGATGCAAGCCAATTTGAAAAGTGTATATAATTTAAGTAGGCAGGTGATAAAACCGATGATGAAAGCTCGTGCAGGCAGTATCATTAATCTTAGCTCCGTAGTTGGGGTAAAAGGTAATCCTGGTCAAAGTGCCTATGCCGCCTCTAAAGCGGGTATTATTGGTTTTACTAAATCTATTGCACAAGAGCTAGGCAGCCGCAATATTAGAGTGAATGCTATTGCACCGGGTTTTGTAGAAACTGACATGACACATTACCTTAATGATGGTAATGGCTCAGGTAAATGGTTTGAAAAAATACCTATGCAGCGTTTTGGAAAACCCGAAGAGATCGCCAATGTGGCGCTATTCTTAGCCTCAGACCTGAGTAGCTATGTTACAGGTCAGGTCATAAGTACTTGCGGAGGAATGAATTAAGATTTTTTATAAAAAAATCTATTGATTAAAACTATTAATAACACAAAATGCAAAAAACACAAGCAGCCATTACCGCTGTAGGAGGCTATGTTCCCGATTATATTTTGACCAATGACGAGTTGGCCACAATGGTAGATACTAACGATGAGTGGATCACGACCCGCACGGGGATAAAAGAAAGACGTATTTTAAAAGGTATCGGGCTAGGCACTTCTGATATGGCTATGCATGCCGTAAACCAATTACTACAAAAAAGAGGCATTGACCCCTTAGATATTGACCTTGTTATCTGCGCTACTACCACCCCCGACTTACAATTTCCGGCAACGGCTAATATTGTGTCTGATAAAGTAGGTATGAAAAACGCCTTTGGTTATGATGTAAATGCTGCCTGCTGTAGTTTTTTGTATGCACTAAGCACAGGAGCACAATTTATTGAAACCGGAAAATATAAAAAAGTGATCGTGATTGGTGGCGATAAAATGTCTTCTATTATGAATTATGAAGACCGCACCACTTGTATCATCTTTGGCGATGGTGCCGGAGCAGTACTGCTTGAGCCCAATACAGAAGGTTTTGGCTTGATAGACTCAGTGTTAAAAAGCGATGGTGCAGGTAGAGTATATCTTCACCAAAAAGCTGGTGGTTCTGCTAAACCTGCAACAGTTGAAACGGTAATGAATAAAGAACATTTTGTCTATCAAGAAGGACAAACTGTATTTAAGTTTGCAGTAACGAATATGGCCGAAGTTTCTGCTCAAATTATGGAGAGAAACCAATTACGCTCTGAAGATGTACAATGGTTAGTACCTCATCAGGCTAATCTAAGAATCATTAACGCTACCAGAGAGCGTATGGGGCTACCCGAAGAAAAAGTAATGATCAATATCCAAAAATACGGCAATACCACTAACGGTACATTACCCCTCTGCTTATGGGAGTGGGAAAAACAACTTAAAAAAGGCGACAACCTCGTATTGGCTGCTTTTGGTGGCGGTTTTACTTGGGGTGCTAGTTATCTTAAATGGGCTTACGATGCTCAATAGAGTTTAATTTTTAATTTACTTAAAAAGTCCTCTGAAATATTACTTTTCAGAGGACTTTTTTAAATAATAGTACTTTTTAGAGTTCAAATAAAATACATTTTTTAGGCTATAGTTAGAGTTGATAAGAGAAATCAGTACTTTTATTTTAATGATGAGTGTAGAGCCGTATTGTTAATGAGATACGAGATTAAGAATGTAACTAAGGAACTTCATTAGACATCGTTCAGAAATTATATGAAAGAATCATCAAAGAAAAAGATGCAATTATTGAACAGCTAAAACGCGAAAAGTGGCCATGAATTTTATAAGCATTTTATTTTTACTTTCCTGTGTTGGACTTGGCTGTGCTGCATTTTACTACCACAGTAAGGGTAATAAAAGGCTTTCTTTATTCTTAATATTATTATTAGGGTTTTTGCTTCGTTTATTCACAGCTTCAGATTTGTATTTGCATTGTTGGGATGAACGTTATCATGCTTTAGTAGCAAAGAATATGATGCAAGAACCTTGGAAACCATACCTCTATAAAACGGCATTGTTACCTTTTGATTATACCAATTGGACCAGCAATCATATTTGGTTACATAAGCAGCCCTTATCCTTGTGGCTAATGGCTATAAGTATGAAATTATTTGGAGTAAATGAATATGTGCTTCGCTTTCCTTCAATTTTATCCTCTACAATGTGTATTGGCTTTGTATATTATATTGGAGCTTATTTTTATAATTATAAGACAGCATTTTTAGCTGCATTTTTCTTTGCTATAAATGGATTGGTTATAGAGGTATGTTCTGGAAGAGTAGCAACAGACCACCCTGATACACTGTTTTTATTTTTTGTACTCTTATCTATATTGCTCACTTTAAAATTTATAGAGCAAAGAAATTCTATTCTTAATTTGTTGGTAGGAATAGGCTTAGGCGCAGCCTTATTAACTAAATGGTTACCTGCTCTTATCGTATTACCACTTTACTGTATGCTCTTGTGGGGTTCAAAAAAGTTTTCTCTAAGACAGATGGTTGCTTATCTAAGCATTGTTATCTGCACAGCACTTATTGTCTTCTTGCCTTGGCAGTTTTATATTCATTCAAAATTCCCTTTAGAAGCTGCATGGGAAAGTGCTTATAATTCGAGACATATTTTTGAGACTTTAGAAGGACAAGGAGGTGCATGGTACTATTATCTTAATAGGATTAGAATAGATTATGGGGAGTTAATTTATTTGCCAATTATTTGGCTGTTATATCATTTTTGGAAAAATCAAAGAGACGTTAAAACTTTAGTATTAATTGTATGGATATTCATTCCATTACTTGTTTATTCGTATGCTGCCACTAAGATGAATGGGTATTTATTGATATTGTCGCCAGCCTTATTTATGGTTACAGCAGCCTTTTTCTTTGTAGTACAAGAATCTCTAGAGCACACTAATTATCAATGGGTCAAAAAGATAGTTTTAATATTATTGATAGGCTTGCCTATTCGGTATTGTTTAGAAAGAGTGAAACCATTT